>JAJZJT010000080.1 GCA_021809995.1 Actinomycetes bacterium | reverse complement strand
CCTCGCCGCACCGGGCGGGCCGCCGCCCGAGCTGGCGCACGCCGCCGTGGCCGTGGGCCCGGAAGGCGGCTGGACGCCTGACGAGCTCGACCTGCCATACGGCCGGGTGGGTCTCGGGCCGACCGTGCTCCGCGCCGAGACGGCGGCGGTGGCGGCCGCGACGCTCCTGTGCGCGCTGCGCTCGGGATCGGTCGTCGCGGCCTCTCACCGGCGGTGAGGGTCCCGCAGGAGGCTCCGCGGCGCTCGGCCCTTGCATCACCACGCTCCGTGAGCAAGACTCTCGGTGAGGGCGCAGGGCAGACCGGGTTCCACCGAGGTGCTCAGCACGCGGCAGCGAGCCACGTGCTGAGCGTCGCGGCCACCCGCCGGCTCGTGCGGCTGAGCAGCGTTCCCGCCACGGTAGGCGCCAGGACCGAGGTCGATAGGGGTTGCACATGACGGTGACCGAGCAGCGAGTCGACGTGATGGAGGACGACGAGCCGGACGAAGGGGCTCGCTCTGCCTACGCGCGCGCCGTCGGCGCCCGGCTCCGTGCGATGCGCAAGCAGATGCGCCTGTCGCTCCAGGCCGTCGAGGCGATGTCGGAGCAGGAGTTCAAGGCGTCCGTGCTCGGGGCCTACGAGCGCGGGGAGCGGGCCATCTCGGTTCCCCGTCTGCAGCGCCTGGCCAAGCTCTACGACGTCCCGGTCGACCAGCTCCTCCCGCCCGACGACAGCTCGTCGACGCGGTGGGGGAGCGCCGGCGGCGCTCCGGAGACGGCCCCGCTCAGCGTCCGCCGGTCGGTGCAGGGGGCGGCGGCGAGCGAGAAGGTCACCATCGACCTGACCAAGCTGCACTCGGTCAGCGGCCCCGAGCGCGACCTGCTCCGGCGGTTCCTCTCGATGATCCAGGTGCACCGGCAGGACTTCAACGGGCGCATGATCACCATCCGGCACGAGGACGTCCGGGCCATCGCCTGCCTGTTCGGCGTCACTCCGGACGCCATGGGCCGGCGGCTCGAGGAGCTGGGCCTGCTCGTCCTGGCCTGACGCGCGGCCCGTTGGCCGGTGCCGACCGGGTCGAGGGCGATCGTCGCCGTGCGGCCGTGCGGCCGTGCGGGTTGGACCGGGCGTTCCGACGTGGGAAGGTATAACTATTCCGCGATGGGACGGTCCGACCATGACTGACGAGATCCGCTGGCTCAGCACCAAGGAGGCGGCCGCCCAGCTCGGCGTCACCCTGCGGAGCCTGTACCGGTTCATCGACGAGGGCGACCTGGTCGCCTACAAGTTCGGCCGGGTCATCCGCCTCCAACAGCGCGATCTCGAGCGCTTCATCGAGGCCTCCCGGATCGAGCCGGGCTCGCTCGAGCACCTCTACCCCGAAGTGAAGGGCTCGGTGCGCGGGGCGCGTCGCAGCGAGGGCGGACGGGCGTCGTGAGCGTGCCCGGAGCGGAGAGGCACCGGGTGGAGGGTTGCCTCTTCTGCGGCATCGTGGCCGGTGACGTGCCTGCCGAGGTCGTCCGGTCGGACGCTCACACGGTGGCCTTCCGCGACATCAACCCGGCGGCGCCGGTGCACGTGCTCGTCGTGCCGCGCCGCCACATCGCCAACGCCGCCGAGGTGACCGCCGAGCACGCGGCGGAGGTCGCCGCCCTCTTCGCCGCCGCTCGAGCGGTGGCCGACGCCGAGGGGGTCAGCGCTCCCGATCGGGGCTACCGCCTGGTGGCGAACGTCGGTCCCGATGCGCTCAACTCGGTGCCTCACCTCCACCTCCACGTGCTGGCCGGCCGGCGCTTCGACTGGCCTCCGGGGTGAGCGTGGGAGGAGCGCCGGCTCGTACGGGTGCCTCGCCAAGCCCGGCCAGCCCGGCCAGCCCGGCCAGCGGACCGTCGTGGCGCGTGCGCTGGTAGGTTGTGCCCGAGCGCCCGTGCCGTCCACCCAGGTCAAGATCCTCGTCCCCGGAAACCACCTCATGGCCGGGCTGCTGGGCCAGCGCGACGAGCTGCTGCGCCTGGTCGAGCAGGCGTTCGTCGGCGTCCGCATCGTCGTGCGCGGCAACGAGATCTCCATCGAGGGCGACGACGCCGAGCGGGTCGGGCGCCTCTTCGAGGAGCTGATCCTCCTCCTCGAGTCCGGCCAGGGCCTGGACGCCACGCAGGTCGGCCGCAGCATCGACATGCTCCACGACGACGTCCGGCCGTCCGAGGTGCTCACGTCCGAGCTGCTGCGCTCGGCGCGGGGCCGGGCCGTCCGCCCGAAGACGGCGGGGCAGAAGCGCTACACCGACGCCATCGCCGCCAACATCGTCACCTTCGGCATCGGGCCGGCGGGGACGGGCAAGTCGTACCTCGCCGTGGCCCTGGCGGTCCAGGCGCTCCAGGCGCACCAGGTCAACCGCATCATCCTCACCCGCCCGGCCGTCGAGGCGGGGGAGCGCCTGGGCTTCCTGCCCGGCGACCTGATGGCCAAGGTGGACCCCTACTTGCGCCCGCTCTATGACGCCCTCTACGACCTGCTCGAGCCCGAAGGGGCCCAGCGGCTGCTCGAACGGGGTGCCGTCGAGGTCGCCCCGCTCGCCTTCATGCGGGGCCGGACGCTGAACGACAGCTTCATCATCCTCGACGAGGCCCAGAACACGACGCCCGAGCAGATGAAGATGTTCCTGACCCGCATCGGTTTCGGCTCGAAGGCGGTCGTGACCGGGGACGTGACCCAGGTCGACGTGGCCGGAGGGCGTTCGGGGCTCGCCGGCCTCGAGGAGCTGCTGGTGGGGGTCGACGGCCTCTCCTTCGTCCACCTCGGGCGGCGCGACGTCGTCCGGCACCGCATCGTGGCCGAGATCGTGGACGCCTACGAGCGCGGGTCGCGCTCCGCCGACCAGAAGGGCAGGGACGGCCATGCCCGTTGACGTGCACGCCGCCGACGAGCAGTCGGAGCACGCCGTCGAGGTGGCGCGTTGGTCGCGCCTCGCCGGGTCCGTCCTCGAGGCCGAGGGCGTCACGGCGGACGCCGAGGTGTCGCTGCTCTTCGTGGACGAGGCGACCATCGCCGCGCTGAACGAGCGGTTCCTCGGCCGCAGCGGCCCGACCGACGTGCTGGCGTTCCCCATCGACGACGAGGACGAGCCGGGCGGGCGCACGCCGGACCGCGGCACGCCCGGCCCCGTCTCCGCGGAGCCCGAGCCCGAGCCGCCCCGCCTGGTGGGCGACGTGGTGATCTGCCCGGCGGTCGCCACGCGGAACGCCGCCGACCACGGGGTCGACACCGACGACGAGGTGGCCCTGCTCGTCGTGCACGGCATCCTCCATCTGCTCGGCATGGACCACGAGGACGACGAGGAGGCAGAGCGGATGGAGCGGCGGGAGCGCGAGCTGCTGGCCCGGTTCCACCGATCGGCGTGAGCGTGCTCGGCGGCACGGTGGCGGGCGCCCACTTCGGAACGGGCGACATCGCCATCGTCGTGACCGTCGTGGTCCTCCTTGCCATCTCGGCCCTCCTGGCCGTCGCCGAGACGAGCCTGGTGCGCACGTCGAGGGCGAAGGCGCTCGGGCTGGCCGACGAGGGGCGCCGGGGGGCGCGCCTGCTCGTCCGGCTCAGCACCGACCCCCAGGGCTTCCTCAACCCGGTCATCCTCGCCGTCCTCGTCTGCCAGCTGGTGGTGGCCACCCTGGTCGGCCTCATCGCCTCCGAGTGGTTCGGCGCCTGGGGCGTGGTCGTGGCCACCGCCTTCGAGATCGCCGTCATCTTCGTGCTCGGCGAGGCCGTGCCGAAGAACTGGGCCGTCCGTCACCCCGAGCGAGCTGCGCTCTTCAGCGCTCCGTTGGTGGCAGGCCTCGTCTCGTTCTGGCCCGTCCGGATGCTGTCGGCCGGGCTGAACGGCGTCGCCAACGCCCTGATCGGCGGGCGGGGCCCCGCCGGCGGGGACGTCACCGAGTCGGAGCTGCTGGCCATGGCCGACGTCGCCGTGGAAGGGGCCGTCATCGAGCGCGAGGAACGCGCCCTCATCCACTCGATCATCGAGTTCGGCGACACCGTCGTCCGCGAGGTGATGGTGCCGCGTCCGGCGATGGTCTCCGCCGACGCCCACCAGCCCGTCGAGGCCGCGCTCGAGGCAGCGCTCGAGGCCGGCTACAGCCGGCTCCCGGTCGTCGACGGCCACGTCGACGACGTGGTCGGGATCGCGTACACGAAGGACCTCATGCGGGCGGTGCGCTCCGGGCACGCCGCCGAGCCCGTGCGGGACCATGTCCGTGCCGCCCACTTCGTCCCCGAGACGAAGCGGGTCGCCCACCTGATGCGCGAGATGCAGGCAGCGTCCTTCCATCTGGCGATCGTCGTCGACGAGTACGGAGGGACGGCCGGGCTCGTCACCCTCGAGGACCTGATCGAGGAGCTGGTCGGCGAGATCGTCGACGAGTTCGACGTGGAGGAGCCCCCGCTCGTCCACCTCGCGCCCGACGAGGTCAGCGTCACCGGCCGCATGGGCGTCGACGAGGTCAACGAGCTCCTCGGGGCCGAGCTGCCCACCGGCGCGTGGGACACGGTGGGCGGGCTGGTCCTCGACCTCCTCGGCCACGTGCCCGTGGCGGGCGAGGAGGTCGCCGTCGCGGGGCACCGGCTCGTGGCCGAGCGGGTGACGGGCCGGACCATCGACCGCGTCCGCATCGCTCCGGCCGAGGGTGCCGTCGCCGGTGCGGGCGACGACGGGGCGCTCCCGTGACGGTGCACCGGTCGGGGTTCTGCGCCGTGGTGGGCCGGCCCAACGTGGGCAAGTCGACGCTCGTGAACCGGATCGTCGGCACGAAGGTCACGATCACCTCGCCGCGTCCGAACACCACGCGCTCGGCCGTCCGCGGCGTCCTGCACGCCGGGGAGACCCAGGTGGTCTTCGTGGACACGCCCGGGCTCCACAAGCCCCGCTCGGCCCTCGGGGCCCGGATGAACGAGGCGGCCACCGCGTCCCTCGACGACGTCGACGCCGTCGTCGTGCTCGTCGAGGCCACCGCGTCCGTCGGGCCCGGCGACCGCCGCGTCCTCGGGCACGCCGTCCGGTGGGCCCAGGGGGGGCACGCATCCGAGAGCGCCGCTCCCGTGTTCGTGGCCGTCAACAAGGTGGACGCCGCCCCCCGGCCCCAGGTGGCGGCGCGTCTTGCCCAGGTGGCCGCCGCGGTCGAGGCCGCCTCGGTCGAGGCCGCTGCCGCGGAGGTCGCCTCCGGCGGCCCGGTGCCCTTCGAGGTCTTCCCGGTCTCGGCGGCGACGGGAAGCGGTCTCCGCGAACTGGTGGAGGCCGTCGTCGCCCGGATGCCCGAGGGCCCCGCGTACTACCCCGACGACATGGTGCGGGACACGAGCGAGGGGGCGTGGGTGGCCGACCTCGTGCGCGAGCAGCTCCTCGCCCGCCTCGACGAGGAGCTGCCCCACAGCATCGCCTGCCGGGTCACCGAGTGGGAGTGGCCACGCGTCCGGTGCGAGGTGCTCGTCGAGCGCGACTCGCAGAAGGGCATCGTGATCGGCAAGGGGGGTGCGACGTTGAAGGCCGTGGGGACCGCCGTGCGCCGCCAGTTGCCTCCGGGGGCTTATCTCGAGCTCTTCGTCCGGGTCGAGAAGCACTGGCAGCAGCGCGACGATGCCCTCGACCGCCTCGGGCTCTGACGGCTGAGGTCGGTCACTGCCCGGGCCGGTCGCCTCCGGCGGCCGGGCCCGAGAGGCCCGAGAGGCCCGAGAGGCCCGACAGGCCCGAGAGGAAGGCGCACACCTCGGCGCGGTCGGTCGTCCGCCGCATCGGCGGCACCCGGGCGAGCAGCACTCGCCGGTAGGAGGCCGTGGCGAGCCGGCGGTCGAGCACGGCGACGACGCCGCGGTCGTCGGCGGTGCGCACGAGGCGCCCGGCACCCTGGGCCAGAAGGGTACCTGCCCGAGGCAGGTCGACCTCGGCGAACGCCCGTGGGCCAGCCCGCTCGCGCCGGGCCTCGAGCACCGGGTCGTCGGGACGGGGGAACGGGATACGGTCGATGGTGACGAGCGAGAGCGTCCGGCCCGGCACGTCGACCCCCTGCCAGAAGCCGAGCGTGGCGAAGAGGGAGGCGGCCTCCTCGGCCCGGAAGCGCTCGACGAGGGCGGCCTTCGGCAGGTCGGGCTGGGCCAGCACGGGAAGCTCGAGGCGAGGGCGCAGCGCCTCGACCGCCGCCGTCATGGCCCGCCAGCTGGTGAACAGGGCGAGCGTCCGCCCGCCGGCCGCTCGGATCAGCGTCTCGAGCTCGTCGTGGATGGCCGGCTCGGCCTCGGGGCGGCGCCGGTCGGGGAGCGAGGTGGCCACGTACAAGAGGGCGTGGTCTCGGTAGTCGAAGGGGCTGCCCACGTCGAGCTCGTCGGTCGCATCGGGCGGGAGCCCGAGCCGGGCGATCGTCCCGACCGGCACGGTGGCCGACGTGAGCACGGCGGTGACGTGGTTGAACAGCCGCTCGGCGAGCACGGGGGCGACGTCGATGGGGGAGAGGCGCAGGACCGGGCTCGCCGCCGTGCCGTCGACCCAGGGAACCTCGTCGTCGCCCGCCGAGACCACCCGGTCGAGGTCGTCGAGGAGGTGGCCGGCGGCGAGCAGTGCCCGGTCGCGCCGGGCCGTCGCCTCCGCGTCCGCCTGGCCGGCGGCGTCGCGCTCGGCCCCCCGCAGCTCGTCGACGAGCCGGCCCAGGCGGCCGCGCGCCAGCTCGAGCACGTGCCCCACGTCTCCGTCCTCGGCACCGGGCCCGTTGCCCCGGGCGAGCCGTCTGCCCACCCGCGGACCGAGAGCGGCCGTCACCACCTCGGCCGTGGTCGCGACGTCAGCGACCACCTCGGCCCCGGCGGGCCGCCCGGCGAGCAGGCCGCGGGCCGACGCAGCCAGGGCGCCGAAGCGCCCGGGAGCGATCTCGACGCCCAGGCTCGCCGTCATCACCTCCTCGACCTCGTGGGCCTCGTCGAAGACGACCACGTCGTGAGGCGGGAGCACGACCCCGCCGCTCGCTACGTGGGCGCCGTAGAGGTGGGTGTTGACCACCACGACGTCGGCATCGGCGGCACGCTGGCGGGCCGCTTCGGCCAGGCACCGGTGCCCGGACGGGCAGCGGAAGGCGCCTGGGCAGTCCCGGGCCGTGGTGGAGACGGCAGCCCATGCCCGGGGGTCGGGGGCGAAGTCGAGCTCGTCGCGGTCGCCGACCTCGGTCCGGCGCGCCCAAGCGGCGAGGCGGGCCACCTGGGCGCCGATGCGGCCGGGACCGTCCTCGAGGGGGAGCTCGGCGCGACCGCCGAGCTCGGCCACCTTCTGCAGGCAGGCGTAGTTGCCCCGCCCCTTCAGGACGGCGACGGACGCAGGGACCCCCAGGGCCTCGACGACGAGCGGAGCGTCCTTGCCCGCCAGTTGGTCCTGGAGGGCTTTGGTGGCCGTGGCCACGACCACCCGAGCCTCCGAGGCGAGCGTCGGGACGAGGTAGGCGAGCGACTTGCCCGTCCCCGTGCCCGCCTGGACGACGAGGTGGCGACGCTCGACGATGGCCGTCTCGACGGCCTCGGCCATGCGGACCTGGCCCGGCCGCTCCTCGCCGCCGCCGGGCAGGGCGGCCGTGACCCGTGCCAGCGTGTCGGCGGCGGAGGTCATCGTCGGACCCTACTCCGGGCCGGGCCGGCGGCGGCTCGCTGCGACCGGGTGCGACCCGGGACGGACTAGGTTCGCGCCGTGCGAGCAGACGTGCCCGGTTCACGCGACGTGGTCACTGCCGAGCGTGCTGACGCGTCCGTCGCCGTGGACGGGGCCGGACCGGGCGAGCTGCCGGCCTTCGAGGTCGCGGATGTCCGGACCGGGCGCGTCCCTGCTCATGTGGCCTGCGTGATGGACGGCAACGGCCGATGGGCCAACCGCCGGGGGCTGCCCCGGACCGAGGGGCACGCGGCGGGCGAGGCGGCGCTGCTCGACACGGTCGAAGGTGCCCTCGAGCTCGGTATCTCGTGGCTCACCATGTACGCCTTCTCGACCGAGAACTGGCGCCGGCCGGCAGACGAGGTGCGGTACCTGATGGGGTTCAACGAGCGCCTCCTCGTCACCCGGCGCGACGAGCTGCACGAGAAGGGGGTGCGGATCCGCTTCGCCGGTCGGCGCGACTGGCGGGTGCCCCGCCGGGTCCTCCGGCGGATGGACGAGTCGATCGAGCTCACCGCCGGCAACCGCAGGATGACGCTGACCATGGCGTTCAACTACGGCGGCCGTGCCGAGATCGTCGACGCCGTGCGCGCCCTGGTCGCCGACGGCGTGCCGGCCGGAAAGGTCGACGAGCGGGCCATCCGCACCCGGCTCTACCACCCCGACCAGCCCGACCCGGACCTGGTCGTGCGGACGTCGGGCGAGTTCCGCATCTCGAACTTCCTGCTGTGGCAGATCGCCTACAGCGAGCTCGTGTTCGCGGACGTGCTCTGGCCCGACTTCCGGCGCCAGCACCTCTTCGCCGCGGTGGCCGAGTACCAGCGCCGCAACCGACGCTACGGCGGGGTCTCGTGACGGGCTCCCCCGGGACCCCCGGTCGCGCCCGCCCTTCCCGTCGCGCCCGCCCTTCCCGTCGCGCCCGCAGCGACGCCGGCGGGGTGTGGATCGCCGTCGGCATCGCCGGTGGGGTCCTCCTCTACGCCGGAGCTGTGCTCCTCGCCGTGGCCGGCTTCGACGCCATCCTCCCCCTGGTCGTGCTGCCGCCGGTCGTCGTCGTCCTCATCGCGGGTGGCGGCTTGCTGCGAGGCCGACCCCCGGGTCGCGGCACGGCGTGAGCCAATTCCGCGACCAGGGCGTGGTGCTGCGCACCCTGCGTCTGGGCGAGGCAGACCGCATCGTCACGCTGGTGACCCGCGACCATGGCAAGGTGCGGGCGGTTGCGAAGGGGGTCCGGCGGACCGGCTCGAAGTTCGGTGCCAGGCTGGAGCCGTTCAGCCACGTGTCGTTCCTCGGCTGGCAGGGCCGGGGTGACCTCGACATCGTCAACCAGGCGGAGGTCATCGACACGTTCCGCACCGTGCGCGAGGACCTCGACCGCACGGCCGTCGCCCTGTCGATGCTCGAGGTCGTCGACCTGGTGTCCCAGGAGCGTCACGCCAACCCGGCGCTCTACGCCATGCTGGTGGGCGCGCTCGGCGCGCTCGCCCGTCAGCCTTCGCCCCTCGTCGCGCCGGCGTTCTTCCTGAAGGTGCTGGCCCTGGAGGGCTCGGCACCGGTGCTGGACGCGTGCGCCTCGTGCGGCGAGGCCGCCCCCGGCGCCCTCGTCGCCTTCGACCTGCTCGAGGGCGGCGCCCTGTGCGTCCGGTGCCGCCGAGGCCGGGCGCTCAGCCCCGACGCTCTCGACCTCCTCCGCCGAGTCCTCGGCGGGGGGCTGGCCGGAGTGCTGGCCGAGCCGCGCTCGGCGGTGACGGACGAGGTCGCGTCGCTCGCTACCGAGGCCGTCGAGGTCCACCTCGACCGGCGCCTCCGGTCGGTGCGGGCGGCCCCGGCCGGGTGACGGCGCCCACCGTGCCTGCGCCGTCGTGAGCCGTTCGTCGGTCGTCGTCTGGTTCCGGCGGGACCTGCGCGTCGACGACCACCCCGCCCTCGTCGCCGCCGCGACGGAGGCGGCGGCTGCCGGGGGCCGGGTCGTGCCGCTCTTCGTCGTCGAACCGGGGCTCGCCGCCGCGGCCGGCGCCAATCGGTGCCGCTATGCGGCGACCTGCCTCGACGCGCTCGATGCCGAGATCGAGGGACACCTCGTCCTCCGATCCGGCCCGGCCGCGACCGCCGTCCCTCGGCTCGCCGCCGAGGTCGGGGCGTCGCTCGTCGTCGTCACGGGCGACCACGCGCCCGCCGGTGTCCGGCGCGACCGCGCCGTGGGGTGGGCGCTCGCCGCCGCGGGCCGGCGGCTCGTCGCCGTGGGCAGCCCCTACGCGGTGGCACCGGGCACACTGCGCACCGCCGCCGGTCGCCCGTTCGCCGCCTTCACCCCGTTCCGCCGGGCGTGGCAGGTCCACGGGTGGCCCGAGCCCGTCCCCCGACCCGTCGGCGTCCGGTGGGGGGGCGCTCCCTCGGACGTCGGGACCGACGCCCTGGCGGGCTGGGGCCGGGGGACGCCGGCAGCGACGCTCCCGCCCGGCGGCCCGCTCGCCGCCGCCGACCTGCTCGAGCGCTTCGTCGCCGACGGGCTCGCCACCTACGACCGCGACCGGGACCGTCCCGACCTCGCGGGGACCTCACGCCTCTCGGCCCCCCTGCGCTTCGGGTGCCTCCACCCCCGCCAGGTCCTCGCCCGTCTCGCCGGGGCTGCGCTGGCACACGGCCCCGCGCCCGGCGGCGGCTTTCCGGGGGACCTCCCGCCCGGCGCCGAGGCGTTCGCCTCCGAGCTGGCCTGGCGCGACTTCTACGCAGACGTGCTCGCCCACCACCCGCGCTCGGCGTGGGAGCCTCTCTCCCCGGTGGGGCGGTACGTGCGGGTGGACAGCGGTCCGGTGGCCGACGAGCGCTTCGCTGCTTGGGCGGTGGGGCGCACCGGCTTCCCCCTGGTGGACGCCGGCATGCGCCAGCTCCTCGCCGAGGGATGGATGCACAACCGGGTCCGCATGGTGGCCGCCTCGCTGCTCGTGAAGGACCTCCACCTCGACTGGCGGCGGGGGGCCCGGTGGTTCCTCGACCATTTGGTCGACGGCGACGTGGCTTCCAACAACCACGGGTGGCAGTGGGTGGCCGGCACCGGAACGGACGCCGCTCCGTTCCACAGGGTCTTCAACCCGGTGCTCCAGCAGGCGCGCGTCGACCCGGAGGGCACCTACGTCCGGCGCTACGTCCCCGAGGCCGGGGGCTTCGGGTACCCCGCGCCGATCGTCGACCATGCCGCCGAGCGCGCCGATGCGCTCGCCCGGTGGGACGAGGCCCGCCGGGCGGCGGCCGCCCTGGCGTACCTCGGCCTGGCGAGCATGGACCGGGTGAGCGTCGCGTTCCTCGGGGACGGCACCGCGTCTCCGATGCGCCCGCTCCGTGGGAAGCGCCGCGCCGCCGAGCTGTTCGCGTTCCTCACCGAGCCGCGCCACGAGCGCCTCACCGGACTCGCCGCGGCCGCCCGGGCCTACGCGTCGCGCATGCGCGGCAGCGGGCCGCTCATCCTCATCAGCGATCTCATGGACCCCGGTTACCTAGACGCCC
>JAJZJT010000079.1 GCA_021809995.1 Actinomycetes bacterium | reverse complement strand
AGCGACGGAACGCGAGCACCTGACCAGGACAAACGCGCTGGTCACAGGGTTGTTTCGAAGAACGTCCTCAGTGCCTCGAAAACACGCTCAACGGGATAGCCCGGAAACTCCCGCTAGGGCAGCACGCGCCTCGCCAGCGGGCGGGCGGTCCAGCCGTCGGCCGCGTGGCGGGGAGCCAGGCGGGGCGGAGCCGCCCGGGCCGGGTCGGCGGCCTCGAGGACGAGGCGCCACTCAGCGGCGGCGATCGAGCGGCGCACGGCCTCGACGGCATCGGGGTTCACCGAGATCGACGTGATGCCGAGGCGCACGAGCAGCTCGGCGTACTCGGGACGGTTGGAGGGAGCCTGCCCGCACAGCGACGACGTGATGCCGGCCTCCCCGCACGCCTCGACGATCCGGCGGACGGCGTCGACGACGGCGGGATCGGCCTCGTCGAAGAGGTCGGCCAGGACCGCCGAGTCGCGGTCGACGCCCAGGGTGAGCTGGGTGAGATCGTTGCTGCCGATGGACACGCCCTCGATGCCCATCGCCGCATAGGTGGGGATCCAGTAGGCGACCGAGGGGACCTCGGCCATCACCCACACCGGCAGCGAACGGGCAAGGGGGTGGTCGTCGACGACGGCGAGGCAGCGCTCGAGCTCCCACGCCGTGCGCACGAAGGGGATCATGAGCCGGAGGTTCGGCGTCTCGGTGACCACCCTCCCCAGCACGTCGAGCTCGAGGCGGAACAAGTCCGGCTGGTCGACGGCCCGGAAGGCGCCTCGGTAGCCGATCATCGGGTTCTCCTCGTGCGGCTCGAGCTCGTCTCCTCCCTCGAGGCCGCGGAACTCGTTCGAGCGGAAGTCGATGCTCCGGTAGACGACCGGGCGCGGAGCGAAGGCCTTGGTGATCCGGAGCAGGGAGGCCGACATGGTGTCGGCGAAGCCCTGCTCCTCGCCGCGGCGGAGCAGGAGGCGGGGGTGCACCCCGCCGAGGGCATCGGCGACCATGAACTCGGCCCGCACCAGGCCCACGCCGTCGACGTCCATGGCCGCCACCTCCTCGGCGTGCTCGGCCACCGCCAGGTTGACGTAGAGGCGGGTGGCGAGCGGGGGCCGATGTCCGCCGTCGCCAGACGTGGCGGGCGGGGCGCCGACGCGGGGCACGGTGGTGATGTCGACCGCGGCGACGGCGCCCTCGAGCACCTGGCCGCGGGCGCCGTCGACGGTGACGACCTGCCCGTCGTGGAGGGTGGCCGTGGCGACGCGGGTCCCCACGACGCACGGCACGCCGAGCTCCCGCGAGACGATGGCGGCGTGGCAGGTCATGCCGCCGCCATCGGTGACCAGGGCGGCGGCACGGCGCATGGCCGGCACCCAGTCGGGGCTCGTCATGGGGGCGACCAGCACCTCCCCGTCACGGAGCTGACCGCCCTCGTCGGGGCTCGTGAGCACCCGGACCGTCCCCGAGGCCCGCCCCGACGAGGCGGCGAGCCCGCTGACCAGCACCTGCTGGCCGGCGGGCGCCGGCCCGACGCGCCGGTGCAACGTGGTCACCGGCCGCGACTGGACGAGGTACGTCTGCCCACCGGCCATCGCCCACTCGCAGTCCTGTGGCGCGCCGTAGTGGCGCTCGACGGCCAACCCGAGCCTGGCCAGCTCAAGGACCTCCTCGTTGGCGAGCACGCGCTGAGAGCCCTCCTCGTCGCTGAGCTCGAGGCGCTCGTCCCGTCCGTCGGCACCACGCACGATCTCGAAGGCCTGATGGCCGACGCGGATGCTCTGGATCGTCGGCCCTTCCTTCCCGACCAGGTAGGTGTCCGGCTCGACCATCCCCGAGACGACGACCTCTCCCTGCCCGAAGGCCGCCTCGATGACCACCACGTCGGTGGCGTCCGTGGCCGGGTCGGCCGTGAAGAGGACCCCCGAACGCTCGGAGGGGACCATGACCTGGACGATGACGGCGAGGCTCGGCTCCTCGGCGATCCCTTCTGCAGCACGGTACGCGATCACGCGGCGCCCGTACGCCGAGGCCCAGCAGTCGACGATGCGGGCGAGCAGCTCGTCGTCCCCGGCCACGTTGGTGAAGGTGGCGTTCATGCCGGCAAAGGAGGTCCCCGCCGTGTCCTCGGCGGTCCCCGACGACCGGACGGCCACCACGGTCCCCGCCCCGAGCTTGCGGTAGGCGTCGAGGACGGCCCGCTCCAGCTCTGGCGGGAGAGGGGTCGCGCGCACGAGCTCCTGCGCACGCTCGGCGGCACGGGTGAGCCCGTCGGGGTCCGCGGGGCCGACCGCAGCGAGGAGCTCGGCGAGGCCGGCACGCGCCCCGCTGCGCTCGACGGCGTCGAGGTAGGCCTCGCTGGTCACGACGAAGCCCGGCGGGACGGGAAGGCCGGCGCCGGTCAGCTCGCCCAGGTTCGCCCCCTTGCCGCCAGCGATCGCCACGTCCCCGACACCGAGCTCCTCGAACCACGCCAGCGCGCGCATCGTCGACCTCCTCTCGTGGCCGCGCGCCGCAAGTCGACAACCTCGTGCGCCGTGCGCCGGCGGCGGTCTTCACCCCGAGTGTGGAAGTCCGCCCGCGGCGGTCCCAGGGCCCAACGGCCCTACCCCGGCCGCCGCAGCCAGGCGCATGCTGGCCGTGGGCGTCGGCCGAGCCGGCGGAGCGGACCGGACGACGATGGGAGTGAAGGAGGCCGATGGCGACGCCGGGCGAAACGGGGACGCGAGCGGCACTGCGATGGGACGCGGGCGCCGCCGGGACGGAGGGCGGTGCCGCCGGGACGGCCGCTCGGGCAACCGGGGCCCGGTCGTTCCAGGTGCGGTTCCACGGCCGCGGCGGCCAGGGCGTCGTGACGGCGGCCGAGCTCCTGTCGGTGGCCGTGTTCCTCGAAGGGCGCCACGCGCAGGCGTTCCCCAGCTTCGGCTCCGAGCGGGCGGGCGCGCCGGTCGCGGCGTTCTGCCGCATGTCGGACAGCGCCATCCGGACACGCGAGCCCGTCGTCGACCCCGACGCCGTCGTCGTCCAGGACGCCACCCTGCTCGGCCAGGTCGACCTGCTCAGCGGATTGCGCCCCGGCGGGTTCCTCCTCGTCAACACCGCACTGGGGCTCGAGCGGCTCGGGCTCGGGGACGTCGCCGCCGCACTGCCCCGCGACCACGTGGCCACGGTCGCCGCCACCGACGTCGCCCGCCGGCTCGTCGGCCGTCCGGTGCCCAACGCCGCCCTCCTCGGCGGGCTGGCCGCCCTCACCCGCGTCGTCACCCTCGACGCGCTCAGCGCCGCCATCGCCCAGCGCTTCTCCGGCCCGACCGGCGCCGGCAACGTCGCGGCGGCCACCGAGGTGTTCGCCGACGTCCTGCGCGCCAGAGAGGAGCTCCGGGTTGCTCCGCCAGCTTGAAGGCTCTCGCGCCATCGCCGAGGCGGTCGCTCGCTGCCGGCCACAGGTCGTCTGTGCGTACCCGATCACGCCCCAGACCCACATCGTCGAGGCGCTCGGGGCCATGGTGAAGGCGGGCGAGCTCGCGCCGTGCCGCTTCGTCAACGTCGAGTCCGAGTTCGCCGCCATGTCGGTGGCCATCGGCGCCTCGGCCACCGGGGCGCGCGCCTACACGGCGACGGCCAGCCAGGGCCTGCTCTACATGGCCGAGGCGGTCTTCAACGCTGCCGGGCTCGGGCTACCGGTGGTCATGACGCTGGCCAACCGGGCCATCGGCGCTCCGATCAACATCTGGAACGACCACTCCGACGCCATGGCCGTGCGCGACGCCGGCTGGGTCCAGCTCTTCGCCGAGTCCAACCAGGCGGCCGTCGACCTCCACCTGCAGGCGTTCCGCCTGGCGGAGTCGTTGTCGCTGCCCGTGATGGTGTGCGTCGACGGCTTCGTCCTCACCCACGCCTTCGAGCGGGTCGACCTGCCGACGGCCGAGCAGGTGGACGCCTTCGTGCCGCCGTTCGTCCCCCGCCAGGTCCTCGACCCCGACCACCCGGTGTCGATCGGCGCCATGGTCGGCCCCGAGGCGTTCGAGGAGGTCCGCTACCTGGGCCACGTCAAGCAGCTGCGGGCTCTCGAGGAGATCGAAGTGGTCGCCGCGGCGTTCGTCGACCACTTCGGGCGCCAGGGTGGGGGCCTCGTGCAGCCCTACCGGACCGAGGACGCCGACGTCGTGATCGTCGCCATGGGCTCGGTGCTCGGCACGCTCGAGGACGCCGTCGACGCGGCCCGCGATCGGGGCCGACGGGTCGGTGTGGTCGGCCTCACGACGTTCCGGCCGTTCCCGGCGGACGCGCTCGCGGGCGCCGTCTCCGGCGCCCGCTCGGTGGTCGTGGTCGAGAAGGCGTTCAGCACGGGTCTCGGCGGGGTGCTCGCCACCGACGTCACGCTCGCCCTCGGCGGGCGGACGGGGGTGGCCACGGTGGTCGCCGGGCTCGGCGGGCGACCCATCACCCAGGCGTCCCTCACCGGGGTCCTCGAGCGTGCCTGCGACGGGACGCTCGAGGCGCTCACCTTCCTCGACCTCGACCGCGCCGTGGTCGACCGGGAGCTCGCCCGCATGGACGCGTCGGCCCGGTCGGGACCGAGCGCCGAGAACATCCTGCGCGACCGCGGCGAGCGTGCCCGCGGCCCGCGCTGAACCGCGGGAGGAGCGGACGTGGACGAGCACGGGGACGCCGCAGGAACCGCCGTGCGCACCGGCCCGGGAGACAGTGGCCGGACGCCGGTCAAGTACTACCAGGTGGGCAGCTTCGCCGTCGGCAACCGCCTCGTGGCCCTCGAGCAGCGGACGGTCCAGGCCGACCCTGAGCGCTCGAACGCGCTCACCTCCGGTCACCGAGCATGCCAGGGGTGCGGCGAGGCGCTCGGGGCTCGCTACGTGCTCGACGCGGCGATGCGGGCGACCGGGGGAAAGGTGGTCGCCGTCAATGCCACGGGGTGCCTCGAGGTCTTCACCACCCCCTACCCGGAGACGTCCTGGCAGCTCCCGTGGCTCCACTCGCTCTTCGGCAATGCCGCAGCGGTCGCCACCGGCGTGGCGGCGGCGCTCGCCGCCACCGGACGCGACGACGTCCGCGTCGTCGCCCAGGCTGGCGACGGCGGGACCGTCGACATCGGGCTCGCCTGCCTGTCGGGCATGTTCGAACGCGACGACGACGTGCTCTTCGTCTGTTACGACAACCAGGCCTACATGAACACCGGGGTCCAGCGCTCGGCCGCCACGCCACCCGGTGCCCGGACGGCGACGACCGAGGCGGTCGGTCCCGACCCGGGCGCGCCCTTCGGCCAGGGCAAGGACCTCCCCCGCGTGGCCATGGCCCACGACATCCCCTACGTGGCCACCGCCACGGTGGCCGACCTCTTCGACCTCGAGGCCAAGGTCGAGACGGCCATGGCGGTGCACGGGGCGCGGTACCTCCACGTCCTCGTCCCGTGCCCGCTCGGCTGGCAGACGGCCTCGGCCGACACCGTCCGGGTCGCCCGGCTCGCCACCGAGAGCGGGCTGTTCCCCGTGTTCGCCGCCGTGGACGGGCAGGTGACGTCGGCCTCCCGCATCCGCCACCGGGTGCCGGTCGAGGCGTACCTGCGGCAGCAGGGGCGCTACCGCCACCTCTTCCCGTCCGAGGATCGGCCGGGCCGGCCCGACGTGGTCGCCCGGATCCAGGCGCAGGCGGACGCCAACATCGCCCGGTACGGGCTGCTCGCAGACGGGGACGGGGATGGGGACGAGGACGGCACGCGTCCGCCGGGCAGTGGGGTGGCCGGCAGTGGGGTGGCACCGTGACCGGCCGGCCCGAGGCGGCCACCGAGGCGGCCACCGAGGCGGCCACCGCGGTGGCCGAGCAGGTGACGCCGGACGGTGCCGCGCCCGGCGAGCCCTTCGCCGTCACCCTCGAGGTCGGCTCCAGCCTGGCGAACCACACCGGCTCGTGGCGGGTCGAGCGCCCTGTCTACGTGCACCGGCTCCCTCCGTGCAACGACGCCTGCCCCGCCGGCGAGGACGCCCAGGGATGGCTGTACCGGGCCGAGGAGGGCGACTACGAGGGCGCGTGGCGCCACCTCGTGGAGGAGAACCCGTTCCCCGCCGTCATGGGACGGGTCTGTTACCGCCCTTGCGAGACGGCGTGCAACCGGGGCGAGCTCGACGAGGCAGTCGGCATCAACGCCGTGGAGCGATTCCTCGGCGACGAGGCGCTCCGGCGAGGCTGGCGCCTCCCCGACCCGGCCGAGCCGAGCGGACGCCACGTGCTCGTGATCGGGGGCGGCCCGGCCGGCCTGTCGGCTGCCTACCACCTCCGGAGGGCTGGTCACCAGGTGACCCTGCGTGAGGCCCAGGGCGCCCTCGGCGGCATGATGCGCTACGGCATCCCGCTCTACCGCCTTCCCCGCGACGTCCTCGACGACGAGGTGCAGCGGCTGGTCGAGCTGGGCATCGAGGTCGAGCTCCACCACCGGGTGAACGACCTCGCCGCGGAGCTCGACGAGCGTTCCTTCGATGCCACGTTCCTCGCCGTCGGTGCGCAGCTGGCCAAGCGTGCCTACGTGCCGGCCGGTGACAGCGCTCGCGTGCTCGACGCCTTGAGCCTCCTGTCGGGCGCCGAGCAGGGGACGCCACCCGTCCTCGGACGCCGGGTGGCCGTCTACGGTGGAGGAGACACGGCGATCGACGCCGCTCGTACGGCCCGTCGCCTGGGGGTGACCGAGCCGGTCGTCGTCTACCGCCGGACCCGCGACCGGATGCCCGCCCACGACGTCGAGGTGGGCGAGGCGGTCGAGGAGGGGATCCGCCTGCGCTGGCTGTCCACCGTGGCCGGCTTCGAGGGGGGCGAGCTCGTCCTCGAGGAGATGGTCCTCGACGAGGACGGGCTCCCGCAGCCGACCGGACGCACCGAACGGCTCGAAGCCGACGCGCTCGTGCTGGCCCTCGGCGAGGAGGCCGACCTGTCCCTGCTCGCCAGCCTCCCCGATGTCGAGGTGCGGGACGACACCGTGGTCGTCGGCTCGGGCGCGCAGACGACGCACCCGGGGATCTTCGCCGGGGGCGACGCGGTCGCCGGCGATCGCACCGTGACCACCGCCGTCGGCCACGGCAAGCACGCAGCCGGCCAGATCGGCGCCTGGCTGGCCGGGCGCGACCTCGTCCTGCCCGCACGCCACGAGCTCGCCACCTTCGACCACCTCAACACCTGGTACTACGCCGACGCCCCCAAGCAGGAGCGACCGCGGCTCGAGGCGGCGCGGCGCACGTCGGGCTTCTCCGAGGTGGTCTTCGGGCTCGCCGAGGACAACGCCCTCTTCGAGGCCCGCCGCTGCCTGTCGTGCGGGAACTGCTTCGAGTGCGACAACTGCTTCGGCGTGTGCCCGGACAACGCGGTTGCCAAGCTCGGCCCGGGCAACGGCTACGCGTTCGACCTCGACTACTGCAAGGGCTGTGGGATCTGCGCTGCCGAGTGCCCTTGCGGCGCCATCGCCATGGAGCCCGAACGCCGTTGAGCCCGGCTGGGAGCTCGTCCCCGGCGACGTCGTCGTCCTCGAGGCCGGCGACACCGTCCCGGCGGACGCCCGGGTGGTCGAAGCTCACGAGCTGACCGTCGAGCTCGCCACCCTGACCGGCGAGAGCCAGCCCGTCGCGCGCACGACCGACCCCGTCGCCGCGGGCACGGCCGCCCAGGACGCCCGCAACTGCGTCTTCATGGGCACCGCCCGGGCGGACGGGACGCCACCCCGGCCGCGATGGGGACGTTCGGCCCTTTTGACCGCCCGTCCTTCGGGCGACCATGGCCCTGTGGCCGGCGGACGGACGTCGGGACGGACCGGAGCGAGGAGGACGCATGCGAGCGAACGTCGGTGACCGGATCGTCATCAGGAGCCACCACATCGGCGAGCTCCAGCGCGAATGCCTGGTAGCCGAGGTCCACGGCACGGACGGGGCCCCGCCCTACGTGGTGCAGTGGAAGGACGGCGAGCACGAGACGCTCTTCTTCCCCGGTCCTGATGCCGAGGTCGTCCGGACCGGACAGCCGGTGCACTGAGGCTCGGAGCGGCACAGCCCGGCGCACGGGCACGCGCACGAGCTCGGTCCCCGACCGGCAGCGGCGCCGGCACCGCTGCCTCGTGCAGTAGACCGGTGAGCGCTGGCCGCGAGTGGGCGGCGGGAGAGCGGAAGGGGAACGAGGAGGAGCCATGAAGACCATCGACAGCCTGCGTCGCTCGGGGATCGGCATCGAGCCCCAGCGGAGCATCGCGGAGGCGGCGCGCGTGATGGAGCACACTGGCGTGGGCTGCCTCGCCGTCGTGGACGGCGAGCACGTGGTCGGCATCGTCACCGACCGCGACCTGGTCCGCCGGGGACTTGCCCGTGGCCTGCCGCCAGACGCTCGGGTGGACGGAGCCATGAGCGCACCGGTCGTGACGATCGACGCCGACACCGACGTGCACAGCGCGTACGGGGTCTTCCGGACGCACGCCGTCCGGCGCCTCGCCGTCGTGCGCGACGGCCGGTTCGTGGGCATCCTCAGCATCGACGACCTGCTGGTCGACCTGGCCGCGGACTTCTCGGACCTCACCCGTCCGGTCGCGGGCGAGGTCATCTTCGCCCACCACGACGCCACCGTGGTCGCCGAGCGCTGATGCGGGCCTGGGCCGTCCGCACCCCCGGCCCGATGGCCACGAGGCCGCTCCGCCTCGAGGAGCGGCCGTCACCCGTGCCCGGCGAGCGACAGGTGCAGGTGGAGGTGGAGGTGTGCGGCGTGTGCCGGACCGACCTGCACTTGGCCGAGGGAGACCTCGCGCCGAGGCGCCCGGGTGTCGTGCCGGGCCACGAGGTGGTCGGGCGAGTGTCCGCGCTCGGACCGGGGTGCGACCGATTCGCCGTCGGCGACCGGGTCGGCGTCGCGTGGCTGGCGGGTACGTGCGGTTCGTGCCGCTTCTGCCGGTCGGACCGGGAGAACCTGTGCCTCGAGCCCCGCTTCACGGGCTGGGACGTCGACGGCGGCTTCGCCGAGGTGCTCGTGGCCGACGAGCGCTACTGCTACGTGTTGCCCGACGCCTTCCCCGACGAGCAGGCCGCGCCCCTCTTGTGCGCGGGGATCATCGGCTACCGAGCGCTGCGGCGGACCGAGCTCCCGGCTGGCGGGAGCCTCGGCATCTACGGGTTCGGCGCGTCTGCGCACCTGACTGCCCAGGTAGCGCTGTCCGAGGGGGCTCGGGTGCACGTCCTCACGCGTTCCCCCGACGCCCGGGAGCTGGCAACCCGGCTCGGGGTGGCGAGCGTGGGCGGGGCGGTCGATCCCCCGCCCGAGCCGCTCGACGGCGCCATC
Organism: Actinomycetes bacterium; assembly: GCA_021809995.1. GTDB lineage: Bacteria > Actinomycetota > Acidimicrobiia > Acidimicrobiales > RAAP-2 > JAJZJT01. The sequence continues at coordinate 1,901 of JAJZJT010000079.1, read as the reverse complement.
CTCTTCGCACCCGTCGGCGACCTCGTGCCTCCGGCGCTCGCCGCCCTCGACCGCGGCGGCACCCTCGCCGTGGCAGGGATCCACCTGACCGATATCCCGCCGCTCGACTACCAGCGCCACCTCTTCGAGGAACGGACGCTCCGCAGCGTGACGGCGAACACCCGCGAGGACGGGCGGGCACTTCTCGAGCTGGCGGCCCGGATCCCCCTCGAGGTGGCCGTCGTCCCCTACCCGTTCGACCGCGCCGACGAGGCACTGGCCGACCTGGCCGCCGACCGGGTCACCGGGGTTGCCGTCCTGCGCGTCAACGAGGGCTGAGGCCGGCGGCCGGTTCGCTCCGGGGCACGGCGCCCCGCCGTGCGACCAGTCGCGGCGAGGGAGGTGTCAGCGGACCTCGTCCTCGTCCTCGTCCTCCACCTCGACCACCGACTGCTCGAGCCAATCGGCCTCGGGCACGTCATCGGCACGCTGACGCTCGAGGAAGACGCGACGCTCGTCGGCCACCTCCTCCTGCTCGAGCACGTCGGCCTCGGGCTCCTCGTCGGGGAGGGCGCCGGGCAGCTCGAGACGGGCCGGGGACCCGTCGACGCCCAGCTCCTGCTCGGCCGCGTCGGCCTCGGGCACCGCTCGATCTTCACGGGCTTCGCTCATCGCATCCTCCGTCCGTCGCGGGAACCCCGCGTCGCTCGATCGGTCCGGCGCGGCAAGGCCTCGCCGCACGCCCGAGCAGGCCGAGCGCACACCCAGCCTAGGGAGGCGACGGCCGCCGTCGACAGGGCCCAAGGTCCGCGTCGGGCAAACCGCTCGGCGCCCCCAGATCGCCGCCCGGGGGTCGCTCGTGACGTTCGGCCCTTCCTCCCGGCGTCATCGGGGCGCATGCTGGTGATGTGAGCTGGTGGCCTGACGACGAGCGCTCCGGCGGCCAGGACGGCGTGCCGCGCCCTCCCGGGCGGGCCGGCCTCCCCCGGCGAAGCATCTCCCTCGGGAGCGTCTTCGGCATCCCCCTGCGGATGCACTGGACGTTCCTCGTCCTGCTCGCCTTGGTGGCCGTGCTCGAGTGGAGCGCAGGCGCAAGCGCGGTCGTGGCCGGTCTGGTCTGGATCGTCGGGCTGTTCGCCTTCGTCGTCGCCCACGAGCTGGCCCACTCGGTCGTGGCTCGGCGACGGGGCTCGGTGGTCGTCGACATCCTGCTCCTGCCCATCGGGGGAATGTCCCAGCTCGAGTCGATGCCAGAGGACCCCCGCGACGAGCTCGCAGTGGCCATCGCCGGCCCGCTCGCCAGCCTCGCCATCGGGGTCGTCCTCCTCGGTGCGGCGGCTGCGGCAGGCGCGTCGCTCTGGCCGCCGGACCTCGTCGCCGGCAGCTGGTTCGCCCGGTTCGGGTGGATGAACCTGCTGCTCGGCGCGTTCAACCTGCTGCCCGCCCTGCCCATGGACGGGGGGCGGGTGCTGCGGGCCGCCCTGGCACGACACCAGGGCCGGGTACGGGCGACGATGACGGCGGCCCGCGTCGCGCGCGCACTGGCGATCGCCATGATCGTCGTGGGCCTCTTCTACGACCTGTGGCTCATCCTCATCGGGTTCTTCGTGCTCGTCGGGGCGAGCAGCGAGGAGGCCGAGGCCCGCGCCCGCTCGCGTCGGGGACCGCCTCCCGAGGTGCAGGGCCCGTGGCAACACCAGGCCCCGGCGCAGCTTCCTCCCTGGCCGCCACCCCCGTGGCCGTCCGAGCAACGGCGGGATCCCCCGTGGCCACCGCCTACGGGCGGGTGGCCACCCAGGGTCGATGCCCAGCCGCCCGCGCGCCGCGACGATCAGCGTCGCCAGACCTCCGGGCACCGAGACCACCACTCCTGGCCCCGCAACGCCAGCTGAGCGCCGGGCGCCCGGGCGCCCGGGCGCCGG
>JAJZJT010000078.1 GCA_021809995.1 Actinomycetes bacterium | reverse complement strand
AGGCCGACCGGGTCGCTCAGGGCGCGGCCCACCCCCGTGCCCGTTCGACGGCGGCGAGCCAGGCCCGGTGGGCGGCGTCGGCGGGACCGCGGTCAGGGGGCGGCTCGAAGACCCGCTCGGCGCTCCAGCACCCCGCCACGTCGTCGAGCGAGCCCCACACGCCCTCGGCGAGCCCGGCCAGCGTGGCGGCGCCGATCGCCGTCGACTCGACGGAGCGGGGGCGGGCGACCGGCACGCCGCTCTGGGTGGCCTGAAGCTCGAGGAGCAGGTCCATGACCGACGCGCCGCCGTCGGCCCGGACCCGTGCGGGCGAGGTGCCGGCGGCGGCCATGGCGTCGAGGACGTCGCGCACCTCGAAGGCCAGCGCCTCGACCACCGCCCGGGCCAGGTGGGCCCGCCCCGTGCCGCGGCTCAGCCCGACGATGGCGCCCCGGGCGTAGGGGTCGAAGTGGGGGCTGCCGAGCCCGGCGAACGCCGGCACGACCACCACGCCCTCCGTGGAGACCACGGAGCGGGCGAGCGGCTCGAGCTCGGCGGCCGCACCGATGAGGCCGAGCCCGTCGCGGAGCCACTGGATGGCGGCGCCCGAGGTGAACACCGAGCCCTCGAGGGCGTAGGAGAACGGCGGGTGCCGTGGCGCCCCGTCACCGCCGCCCACGCCTTCGCGGACGAGCGCGGCCGTCGTGTCGCCGAGGTCCCAGGCCACCGTGGTGACGAGGCCGTCGACCGGAGCCGGGCAGCTCGGACCGACGTTGAGGAGGACGAACGTGCCGGTGCCGTAGGTCGCCTTGGCCATTCCCGGTTCGAAGCACGCCTGCCCGAAGAGCGCGGCGTGCTGGTCGCCGGCGATGCCGGCGACGGGGACGCCGCCGAGGGGGCTGCCCGAGCCCACGACGTCGGGAGAGACGACTCCGACCCGACCGCACGACGGGACGACTTCGGCGAGCACGTCCTGCGGCACGCCGAAGAGGGCGCAGAGCTCGTCCGACCACCGCCGCACCACGATGTCGAAGAGCATGGTGCGCGAGGCGTTGGTGACGTCGGTGACGTACGCGCCGCCCGCCGGCCCGCCGGTCAGGTTCCAGACGACCCACGAGTCGACGGTGGACAGGGCGAGGTCGCCCGACGGGCCTCCTGCCGACGCGGCCACCTCCGGCGAGCCGCCCTCGAGCAGCCAGTGCATCTTGGAGGCCGAGAAGTACGGGTCCAGCACGAGGCCCGTGCGCTCGCGCACGAGCGGGAGGTGCCCACCCTCGGCGAGCGCCCGGCACGTGTCGGCCGTGCGCCGGTCCTGCCACACGATGGCCGGGCAGAGGGGGGCGCCGCTGCGGCGGCTGAAGGCGACCACCGTCTCCCGCTGGTTGGTGACGCCGACGGCTGCGCACCGTCGCCCGGCTTCGGCGAGGCGCCCGCCCACTTCGGCGAGGCACGACCTGACGGCGGCCCAGATCTCGGCGGCGTCGTGCTCGACCCAGCCGGGCCGAGGGAAGTGCTGGGTCAGCTCACGGTAGGCGGCGTCGACCACCTCGGCCGAGGCGTCGACCGCGACGACCCGGACACCGGTGGTGCCGGCGTCGACGGCGATCACGACGGGTGCCGGGGAACGGGGCATGCGGGGACTGTACCGAGGGTTCCCGGGAGGGACCGGCGGACCAGCCGAGACGCTCGCGCCAGCAATCATCTGCAATTCTTCGCGAACTGCTCGCGACCTGCCACGATGGAGCACCGAGGTGCCGGCTCGGCGGACCGGGCCCATTGACAGGGGCGTAACTACGCTGCTGTAATGAACCCACTATCTCGTGCCTCGAGTGAGGGCTGACCCAACATATTGTGGTCAATGGGGGGAGCAGGACCGGGGCCCTCCACTCGTGGAGCGGGAGCACCGCAACCGTCGTCCCGCCCACCGGGCACCCACCACGCTGACAGACCAGGCTCCGGTCCACGCAAGAGGAGAGCACCATGGCCATCGCACCCGAACAGCAACTCGCCATCGGCATCCGCCGGCACTTCACGTCGCCGGGGACGCATCCCTACGACATGGTCGTCTGGGAGCACCGGGACGCCCGCATCACGAACTTCCGCGACGGGTCGGTGGCCTTCGAGCAGCTCGGGGTGGAGGTGCCCGCCTCGTGGAGCGTGAACGCCACCAACATCCTCGCCCAGAAGTACTTCCGGGGGACCCCGGGGACGTCCGAGCGCGAGTGGTCGCTACGCCAGGTGGTCGACCGGGTGGTCGACACCATCACGGCGTGGGGCCAGAAGGACGGCTACTTCGCCGACGACGAGGAGGCCGAGACGTTCCGGGCCGAGCTGCAGTACCTCGTCGTCACCCAGCGGGCCGCGTTCAACTCGCCGGTGTGGTTCAACATCGGCGTGCCCGGCGTTCCCCAGCAGGGATCGGCGTGCTTCATCCTCTCGGTCGACGACTCGATGGACTCGATCCTCAACTGGTACACGGAGGAGGGGACCATCTTCAAGGGCGGCTCGGGAGCGGGCGTCAACCTGTCGCGGATCCGTTCGTCCGAGGAGCTGCTGAAGGGAGGGGGAACGGCGTCGGGGCCGGTCAGCTTCATGCGCGGAGCTGACTCGTCGGCCGGCACCATCAAGTCCGGCGGCAAGACGCGACGGGCCGCCAAGATGGTCATCCTCGACGTCGACCACCCGGACATCGAGGACTTCATCTGGTGCAAGGCCATCGAGGAGCGCAAGGCCCGAGTGCTGCGCGACGCCGGCTTCGACATGGACCTCGACGGCAAGGACTCGGTCAGCCTGCAGTACCAGAACGCCAACAACTCCGTGCGGGTCACCGACGAGTTCATGGAGGCGGTCGTCGAGGGGCGAGAGTGGCCGCTGCGGGCGCGCCTCGACGGCTCGGTGGTCCGGACCGTGCCCGCCCGCGACCTGTTCCGCCAGATCGCCCACGCCGCCTGGGAGTGCGCGGACCCGGGCATGCAATTCGACACCACCATCAACCGGTGGCACACGGCGTCGAACACCGGCCGGATCAACGGCTCGAACCCGTGCTCGGAGTACATGCACATCGACAACTCGGCGTGCAACCTGGCCAGCCTCAATCTCCTCAAGTTCCTGAGGGAGGACAGCTCCTTCGACGTCGACGCCTTCCGTGCCGCCGTCTCTGTCGTCTTCACCGCCCAGGAGATCATCGTGGGCAACGCCGACTACCCGACCGAGAAGATCGGCGAGAACTCCCGCCGCTTCCGCCAGCTCGGCATCGGCTACGCCAACCTCGGCGCCCTGCTGATGGCCCAGGGCCTGCCCTACGACTCGGACGAGGGCCGGGCGTGGGCCGGTGCCATCACCGCCCTCATGACCGGTCACGCGTACGCGACGTCGGCCCGCACGGCGGCCCGCATGGGCCCCTTCGCCGGCTTCCACGAGAACGTCGAGCCCATGCTCGGCGTGCTGCGGATGCACCGCGACGCCGTTGCTGCCGTCGACGAGGAGGTGGTGCCGACCGAGCTGCTGTCGGCCGCCCAGGAGTCGTGGGACCTGGCCGTCGAGCTCGGCGAGCGCCACGGCGTGCGAAACGCCCAGGCGAGCGTGCTCGCCCCGACAGGCACCATCGGCCTGCTCATGGACTGCGACACGACCGGAGTCGAGCCCGACCTCGGCCTCGTCAAGACGAAGAAGTTGGTGGGCGGGGGCACGATGTCGATCGTCAACCAGACAGTGCCTCGCGCGCTCGCCCGCCTCGGGTACACGCCCGAGCAGGTCGACGACATCGTCGCCTACGTGGACACGCACAAGTCGATCCTCGGCGCGCCCCACCTCGCGGACGAGCACCTGCCCGTCTTCGCTTGCTCGATGGGGGACAACACCATCCACTACCTCGGGCACGTCCGGATGATGGGCGCGGTCCAGCCGTTCATCTCGGGCGCCATCTCGAAGACGGTCAACCTCCCCGAGGACGTGAGCGTCGAGGACGTCGAGCAGCTCCACATCGACGCTTGGCGGCTGGGGATCAAGGCCATCGCCATCTACCGCGACAACTGCAAGGTCGGGCAGCCGCTGTCGACGACGAAGAAGGAGGTCACGGGCGCCGACGGCGGTGACACCGCACCGGCCGGCTCCGATGCCGAGGCCCACGACCGCGAGCTGGCCGCCCGCATCGACGAGCTCGAGGCGGCGCTCGCCCACGAGCGCTCGCACCGGGCCGAGCCGCTGGTGGTCGGCGCAGTGCGCGAGCGCCTGCCGCGACGGCGGGCGTCGTCGACGTTCGCCTTCCGGGTCGCCGACTGCGAGGGCTACGTGACCGTTGGCGAGTACGAGGACGGGCGCCCGGGCGAGGTCTTCATGAAGGTCTCCAAGCAGGGCTCGACGCTCGCCGGCATCATGGACGCCTTCTCGATCTCGGTGAGCCTGGGGCTCCAGCACGGCGTGCCGCTCGCCACCTACGTGCGCAAGTACACCAACATGCGCTTCGAGCCCGCCGGCATCACCGACGACGCCGACCTGCGCATCGCCACCAGCCTGGTCGACTACATCTTCCGACGGCTCGCCCTCGACTACCTGTCGGCGGCCGAGCGCGCCGAGCTCGGCGTGCTGTCGACGTCCGAGCGGATGCAGCCGACCCTGCCGGGCGTGGAGGAGACGGCCACGCCGTCGGCCGGAATCGTGGAGTCCGACGCCCTGGGCGTCGAGGAGACCGGCGGCGCGCGGGGGGCGGCCCCCGCCCGGAGCGCGGTCCCCGAGCGTGGCACGTCGGGCGCGGCTGATCCGATCGCCCGGGCCGAGCAGCGGGACGCCCCGTACTGCTACCAGTGCGGCAACGCCATGCAGCGGGCTGGCTCGTGCTACGTGTGCTCCACCTGCGGGGCGACCAGCGGGTGCTCGTGATGAGAAGTCGCGCCGGCGTTCCTCGGGGTGTTCGCGGATAGTTGAGCCCATTGCGTGAACGGCAACCGGAGGCCGTGATGAGGCCAGACGTCGGCAGCGCTCGCTGATTGGGCGGCCGTGGCTCGCTGCGCGCCGGGGGAGGCCTTGGGGGGCCTCTGCTGGACCGACCAGCAGGTCGGCACGGTGGCCGTTCGGCTGTAGTTCGCTGCCCCGGCGTCGCCGAGCGCGCCAACTCGAGGACTCGTACCTCAGCGAACGAGGGGGTTGGTGGTGTCGCGTCGACCCGCTCCGAACAGTAGCTTACAGTTGCTACAGTTAGAGGGCGGGCGACCGGTGCTGCTGAGTCGGCGAGAAGTGGAAGGACAGTGACGTGGCCGTGAAGCGGTCCGACGACAAGAGCATGCACGGAGCGACGAACGCTGATGCTGCTGGACGGCTTCGTGCTGCGTCGAAGTCGGATCGGTCGGCGAAGGCGTCCTCGGGTGCGGTCGAGGAGAACACCCGAGCGGCCTCGGATGCGGCCGTCCGCCAAGTTCGCCTTGTCGATGCCGGTGTGGGTCGAGATGACGCCGTACCGCCTGCTTCTCACCCCGCTGATGTTCACCGGGCATCGGTCGGCGAGGCCATCCGGCTCGGCGGGGGAGTGTTGGGACTGGTGCTGGCCAGTGGCGAGCGGGTCACCCTGGCAGGAGGCGACGCCGAACGGGTAGCTGATGTCCTGGCTGACAAGCCGGTTTCTCCGGAGCGGGCGGCAGAGCTGCTCGGCGTTTCGCGCCCGACCGTGCTCGGGTGGATCAACGAGGGTCTCCTCGTCGACCTTCCCGTGAGGAAGCACCACCGGGTCTCGATGGAGTCGATCAGAGCCCTTCAGAAGCACAGAGCCGCAGCAGCCGAAAGGGCCCAGGCGGTTCTGGCGGCTGCCGATAGGGGTGACGCCGCAGCCGCGGCGCGGGTGGCCGCGGCTCGGGAGCGGGCGGCGGCTCGCATGGCACGCCGCAGCCCGGCCAAGACCTGAGCGCCGAGGACGTCGGGGAGTTTCCCGACGTCGGCGACAGACCTTACGAGCTGCGCTTCACTGCCCGGGCGTTGGCTGATCTCGGGTGCCCCGAAGACGACCGCCGCCGGCGACCTCGACGTCGTCGCCGCGGAGTCGAAATGGCCGTCGATTGTCGAGGAGCTCCGCACACAGCGCAGCGCGCATCCCAGAGGCACCGGCGGTCAGCTCCAGCGGATGGGACGGCCCGGCATCGATCCGCAGCACGGCCCAGCCGGTGGAAGGGCCTGCACCTGGTTCGACGAAGCGAGCGGCATCTGCTGGTTCTTGGGCTTCACGCCCGACGACGACTACAGGATGCTCGAGGCCCGAGCTGCCCGGGGCGAACTGCTCCCCACCGAGGACGACGAGGTGGGCGTGACCGTCGTCCTGGTAGATGCCAGCCGCCTCGCCGATCTGTTCCTCGTCGTTCGCCTTCCGCTCCGGCCCGAAGGGGAGCCGCCACCTCCCGACTGGCCCGGGGGCGAGCTCGCCGAGCGTCTCCTCGGCATCTGCACCGAGTGCGACAGCCCCGCATGGGATGCCCCAGCCACTGTCCCTGATGTCGGCGGCACGATGCGGCCGGTCGATCCCGCAGAAGAGATCGCCATGCAGCTCCCCAGCTGGGGGCGGTGACTGTCGAGAGCGCCAGCGCCGCCGGAACGCGTCCCCTGGTCCGCAACCAGTGACGCCGTCAACACCCGGCGGCACGGGCAACCGGGCAGCCCCCGAGCCGCTTCTGGCTCACGCTCGCCTGGCCGCGACGCAGTCCGGTTCCGCCGGCCGCTTAGGGGCGTGGGTCGGTGTGCGCGCGTGACGCCGAGCGCGCCCGCTTGACCTCGAACATGGCGAGGTCGGCTCGACGGACGAGCGAGGCCGGCGTGTCGCCTGGCTCGGGCCGGACGACGCCGATGCTCGCACGGGGATCCCAGTTGCCGTCTTCGAACTCGATGGGACCGCCGAGGGCGAGGATCAGCCGCTCTCGGATGGCATCCAGGTTGGCGGCGCCCGACACGGTGCACACGGCCACGAACTCGTCGCCGCCGTAGCGGGCGAGCACGTCGTCGGGGCGCAGGCCGGTGCCGAGGCGGCGTGCCACTTCGCGGAGCACGGTGTCGCCGGCGTCGTGCCCGAAGCTGTCGTTCACGGCCTTGAACCCGTCGAGGTCGAGGAAGAGCACGACCGTTCGGGCCAGGTCGCCGGCGAGCGCCGCCTCGAGCTGCTCGGAGAGACCCTGGCGGTTGAGCAGTCCCGTGAGGGGATCCTGGCGCGCTTCGCGGCGGAGCTGGAGCGTGGCGGAGACCTCGGAGAGCGAGCCCACGAAGCTGCGAGGCCCAGCCTGCACGTCGCCCATCGAACGCAGGCTGAGCCGCCACGTCGACGACCCGTCGCTGCCGCGCAGCTCGATCGTCCGCTGGTCGGTGCGAGGCGCCATGGCGAGCCTCCACAGCATGGCGTTCAGCACGGGCCAGTCGGGCGGTGCCACGAGGTCGTGCAGTCGCGTGACGCCGTCGCGCCCCACGAGGAGCTCGGCCCACCGGGCGTTGTGGAACTCGACGGTGCCGTCGGCCGTGCAGCGGAACACGGCGGCGGGGACCTCGTCGGCGAGGAGGCGGAAGTCCTCGGCCAGGGCCCGAACCTCGGCTTCCCGCTGGCGGAGCTCCTGCTCCTGGGCCATCCGCTTGGTGATGTCCCACACGACCGCCGTGACCGGGGCGTCACCCTCCTGCTCGCGGTTCAGGTACGAGGCCTCCAGCCAGATCGACGTGCCGTCCTTGCGCAGCCACGGTCGCCGGCTGGTGTTGACGTTCCCCGGGTGCTCGCGCAGCTCCAGCCAGAGCTTGACCGAGTCGCTGGCGCTCTCGACGGGGAGGAACTCGGTCGGTCGGCGGCCGACCACCTCGTGGGGCTCGTAGCCGAGCATGTCGCGGAGCCGGCCGTCGACCGAGACGATCAGGCCGCTGTCGTCGAGCGTCATGACCATCCAGTGCGTCGCGTCGTGGTCGCCGGCCTCGGCGTCGTCCGGCGGGGTGATCGGCGGGCCGGTGACGGGCTGCACCAGGCAGACCAAGCCGTCGAGGTCGGGCGTGCCGAGCAGGTTCAGCCACGTCAGCTCGATATGGAGCCAGTGCTCGCCGAACTTCATCCGGAGGCGCGCGACCTGCGGCTCGCCGGGCCGTTGGATCGAGCGACCGAACACGTCGATGAGCAGGGGGCGGTCGGCGGGGTAGGTGTTGGCGAGGGACTCGGCCGAGTCGGTGTCGACGACGCCGAGGGAGGCGTCGGCGAGCCACCCGGGTACGGGGAGGTTGGCGGCGCTCGCGTCGCGCATCAGCACCAGGCGTCCGCGCGTCAGCTCGCACAGCTCCTCGCGGCTCCAGGTCCTGGTGGCCATGCTCCTGTATCGGCCGGTCGGCCTTCTATGTTGAACGGCGTTTTGCGCCCGTTGTCGAGACCGGGCGCCGCTGGACGAGGGTAGCGCGGCTCCCCCGGCGGGCCAAGGGCCACCGGCCGCCGTCGAGCGCGACGGTCGTGCCAGGTGGCTCGCTCTCGGCCGCCCTGACAGGCGCGACGCCCTGGACGACGACGTCTACCGGGCTACGGTTCACGCGCCACCGCTGGGACGATCCGAGGAGGGGACCGCACCGTGCCCGACGATCCTGCGACGCTCGAGGCCTTCACCCGGGCATTTCGGACGACCGTCCCGCTGCACGACCGCATGGCGATCACGGTGCTGAGGCGCGGTCCCGACGCGCTGGTGACCATGGAGGAGAGCGACGACGTGCGGGGTGCCGCACCCGGCACGGTCCACGGGGGGATGCTCGCCACGCTCGCCGACGCGGCCTGTGCCCTCTCGTTGTGGGGCGCCTACGACCCCCGCCACGAGGTCACCGTCACCACCGACCTCCACGTCCGCTACTTCCGGCAGCCCGACGGGTGGCCGCTCACCGCCCAGGCCCGCCTGGTCAACCAGGGCCGGCGCCTCCTCAGCGCGTCGTGCGAGATCGTCGATGCCGGCCGACGCACGCTCGCCACTGCGACGGCCACCTTCATGCTCGTCCCGTCCGCAGGGCGGGTCGAGGTGCCCGACTCGGTCCTTCGCTAGAGGTTGGCTCCTAGCCGGCCTGCGAGGCCGAAGGGCCCGGTGCGCCGAGCACGGCGGTCCGACCGCGACCGTCCGCCTTGGCCCGGTAGAGCGCGGCATCGGCACGCGCCAGCAGTTGCTCCGCCGAGTCGGAGGGGGTCCAGCAGGTGAGGCCGATCGAGCAAGGAGGGGCGCCAGCACCCCGGAGGCGCTCGACGAGCTCGGAGGCCCCGGCGAGGTCGCAGCCGGGCAGGACGAGCACGAACTCGTCCCCCCCGTAGCGGACCAGGTGGTCGGTCGCCCGGAGCTGCCCGGCCCACAGGTCGGCGAAGCGCCGGAGCGCTTCGTCCCCGGCAAGGTGCCCACGGGTGTCGTTCACGACCTTCAGGTGGTCGAGGTCGACGACCGCCACGGCGAGCGGGGACCGCGTCCGGGTGACGAGCGCCAGCTCGCGACCGAGGACGTCGTCGAGAGCGCGGCGGTTCGGCAGGCCGGTCAAGGTGTCGACCTGGGCGTGCCGGCGAAGGACCAGCGCCAGGTAGCCGACCACGAAACCGGCTCCGAGGGTCCCGCCGACCGACAGAAGGGCGACGCCCACCGGGTTGTCGCGGACCGTGGTGAGGACCACGGCCGTCATGACGACGCCCGCTCCGACGAGGTAGATGGTGGCCACCCGCCAGGGGAACAGCGCGGTGACGTACATCGACGCCCAGACCATCACCCCCATCGAGGCGATCCACCCGAGCGCCCCGTGTGCCAGCAGGCCGCTCGTGCACATGGCGACGACCGCCAGGGTCATGCTGGCGTGCACGGTCCACATGCGTAGCCGTGCCCCGTGTCGACGGGCGACGGCCACGAGGGCCGTGCCCACGGCGATGGCGGAGAGACAGGTGGTGAGCGACGCCGCGACGTGGGCGCGGGGGACCGGGTCGACCAGGAGCCCGGGCAGGGCGATGACGCCGGCCAGCACGTAGAGCACTCCGAGGAGCTCGGCCCGGACCGCCACCCGCGACTGTCCGGCAGGGGGCGCCGACAGGCGCGCCTCCGGCGGAAACCGGCGGACGCGGGGAGACCCCGGCGGGCGGGCGGGCGCGGTGGGCCGACGCCCGGGTGCCATCGCGACCCGGTCGCGGCCGGCCGCCTTCGCCTCGTAGAGCGCGGCGTCGGCGCGTGCCAGCGTGGCGTCGACGGTCTCCCCGGGCCGCCACTCGGCGACGCCGACCGAGCAGGGTTGGCCACCCGAGCGGCGCAGCCCGTCGGCGACTTCGGCCGCACGCGGTGCGTCGCACCCGGGGAAGAGGACCACGAACTCGTCACCGCCGAAGCGGACGATGTCGTCGCCGTGGCCGAGCTCGCGGCGCCAGTGGTGGGCGACGCGGAGGAGGAGCTCGTCGCCGGCCGTGTGACCGCCGGAGTCGTTGACCGCCTTGAAGTCGTCGAGGTCGATGATGGCGACGGTGAGCGCCGTCCCCAGCCGCTCGGCGCGGGCCCGCTCGCGCTCGAAGAGCGCGGGAAGCGCCTGTCGGTTCGGCAGCCTCGTCAGCGAGTCGGTGGTCGAGCTCCGGACCAGGAGCGAGCGGAGGTAGCCGGCGGTCAGCGCGCTCGCGGCCGCCGTGCCAGTCGACTCGAGCACGCACAAGAAGGGGGCCTGGTGCACGGTCAGGGCGACGACGACGACGTTGAGGGCCGACGACGCCACGAGGTAGGGCATCGCCAGCCGCCACGAGAAGAAGGCAAAGGCGAAGAGCGTCGGCCAGGCGAAGATGCCCAGAGCAGCCACCGCCGTCGTGCCGCCGTTGCCGCACCACACAGCCGTCGTGACGACGCCCAGAGCGGCGACGAGCACGCCGTGGACGACGCCCCGGCGGAGCACGAGCCGCTGCGAGCGGGCGGCGAGGAACAGGGCGCTCGCGGCCACGAACCCGGCGCAGACGACGGCGAAGGCGAGGGGCTTGCGCGAGCCCGGCGTCGCGTCGAGGAGGACGGCGGGCATCGCCAGGGCGCACCCACCGCCGAGCAGGCTGGCGAGGACCCGGGCCATGACCGGGGTGGACGACCACTCGTCGCCGACGGGTGGTGGCACGCGGGGGGAGCGGTCCCCCTGGCTCGACGTCGCGTCGATGTCCAAATGCACGTTGGCGCCCCTCCTGACAGGAGTATCGGCAGGTCGGCGCGGTGCTTGACCACGGCAGGGAGCCCATCCGCCAGTGCGTGTGACCGCCCGGCCCGGCGGGGACGGCATGCTGGAGGTATGGCTCTCCACTCGCCGACGCACGACACTGAC
>JAJZJT010000077.1 GCA_021809995.1 Actinomycetes bacterium | reverse complement strand
GCCACGGTCATCAGCCGGTTCCGCCACAGGTTGGTGACGGCCTCCTTCGCGACATAGCTGCCCGAGAGGGCCATCAGGCCTCCTGCGCGCTCACGTCGGGGATGGGCGACGGCGGGCGGCGCACGCCGCCGCGACGGGTGCCCCGGCGCGGCCCGGTGGGCCCGTCGGGCCCGACGGGTGCCTCGGCAGCCCGGGCACCCGTCGGCGAGCCGGCTCCGGCCGCGGCCACGGTCTGGTCGATGCCGTAGATGCCTCGGGCCTGGTCGCGCACGACCACGCCGTGGTCGAGCTCGATGACCCGGCGACGCATGTGGTCGACCATGCCGGCGTCGTGCGTGGCCACGACGACCGTCGTGCCGGTGCGGTTGATGCGGTCGAGGAGGTTCATGATGCCGAGGCTGGTCTTCGGGTCGAGGTTGCCGGTGGGCTCGTCCGCCAGCAGGATGAGCGGCCGGTTGACGAAGGCGCGCGCGACCGCCACCCGCTGCTGCTCCCCTCCGGAGAGCTCACCGGGGAGGTTGTCGCGCTTCTTGCTGAGCCCCACGAGGTCGAGGACCTGGGGGACCTGGGTGGTGATGACGTGGCGGGGACGACCGATCACCTCGAGGGCGAAGGCGACGTTCTCGAAGACGGTCTTGTTGGGCAGGAGCCGGAAGTCCTGGAACACGCACCCGATGTTGCGGCGCAGGTAGGGGATGCGGGCCTTGGAGAGCCGCCCGATGTCCTTGCCGGCCTCCCAGATCCGCCCCGAGTCCGGTGCCTCCTCACGCAGGAGGAGCCGGATGAAGGTTGTCTTGCCCGAGCCGGAGGGCCCGACGAGGAAGACGAACTCGCCCTTCTCGATGTCGACCGAGCAGTCGCGCAGGGCGACGGTCGATCCCTTGTACGTCTTGGTGACGTTCTGGAACGTGATCATGGACAGGCCGTCTCAGTCGTCGACAGCCGCGCTGCGCCGCGGCGGTCCGCGGGCCACGCGGCAGTGGCAGGGCTGACGTGCCCAGGCCGTGCCGAGGTTCGGCTCAGTGTACCCCTGGCCGACCGGGCACCGGGCGCATCACGGCCATCACTCCCCGTCGTGGCGCCGGAGCTCGGCCTGGCGGTGCAGCTCGGCCTCGATGAGGGCGTCGAGGTCCCCGTCGAGGACCGCCTCGACGTTCCCCGTCTCGGCGTTGCTCCGCAAGTCCTTGACCAGCTGGTACGGGGCGAGGACGTAGGAGCGGATCTGGTTCCCCCAGGCGTTGTCGGTGCGATCGCCGGCCAGCGCGTCGAGCTCCGCCTGCCGCTCGGCCCGCTGCCGCTCGGCCAGCTTCGCCGCCAGGATCTGCATGGCCTTGGCCTTGTTCTGGTGCTGGCTCCGCTGGTTCTGGCAGGAGACGACGATGCCGGTCGGCAGGTGCGTGAGGCGCACGGCCGAGTCCGTCTTGTTGACGTGCTGGCCACCCGCCCCCGACGAGCGGTACGTGTCGACGCGCAGGTCCTTCTCGTCGATGTCGACCTGGTCGGACGCCTCGTCGAGGAAGGGGACCACGTCGAGGGAGGCGAAGCTCGTCTGCCGACGGTGCTGGGCGTCGAAGGGCGACATCCGGACCAGGCGGTGGACGCCGCGCTCGGCGGCCAGCAGGCCGAAGGCGTAGCGGCCGCGCACGACGAAGGTCGCCGACAGCAGGCCGGCCTCCTGGCCCGGGGTGGCCTCGTCGACCTCGAGCTCGAAGCCGTGGCGTTCGGCCCAGCGCGTGTACATCCGCAGCAGCATCTCGGCCCAGTCCTGGGCGTCAGTCCCGCCGGCACCGGCGTGGATCTCCGCCACCGCGTCGCGCTCGTCGTGCTCGCCGGCGAAGAGCGCACGGAGCTCGACGTCGGCCAGTCGGCGCTCGAGGTCGGCCGCTGCCGTCGCCGCCTCGGACAGGGCCTCGGCGTCCTCCTCCTCGTCGGCGAGCTCGAGGAACGTCCGGGCGTCCGACAGCCGACCGACGAGGTCGTCGAGGAGGGCGAGGTCCTCACCAACCCGCCCGAGCTCGGTGGTCACGGCGCGTGCGTGGGTGGCGTCGTCCCACAGCCCGGGCTCGGACGCCTCGGCCTCGAGCTCCGCCCGGCGCGCCTCGAGGCGCTCGCGGCCCAGGTAACGCTCGGCTTCGGCCAAGCGGTCGCCCAGCGAGGCGAGGAGCGAGCGGACGTCACCGGCCCGGTCGTCCGCCCCTCCGGCGGGCGTCGGCACGCTCGGCGGCATGTCAGCTGGCGCCGTGGCAGAACTTGAACTTCTTGCCGCTCCCGCACCAGCACGGGTCGTTGCGGCCGAGCTTCTCGCGGGCCGACTTCACGATGGGCGCCTGGGCCTCGTCGTCGGTGCCGTTCCCCTGTCCGTCGCGCGAGGCGGCCAAGCCCGGGGACGCGCCCTCGGCACGGGGAGCGGCGGCCGGAGCCGGTGCCACCTCGGCGGCCGGGGCGGCGAGGGCCCCGACCAGCGCTCCGGCACCCTGGACGGGGTCGTCGGCCGCCAGGTAGCGGGCGTTGGCGAGGTCCGGCTCGGGCGCGGGCTCGGCGAGCACCTGCACGTGGAAGACGTAGCGCAGGTAGTCATCGGCGATGCCGTCCATCAGCTTGCCGAACAGCTCGAACCCGTCCTTCTGCCAGGCCACGAGGGGGTCCTGGTTCCCCATCGAGCGCAGGTAGATGCCCTCGCGCAGGTAGTCCATCTCCGCCAGGTGGTCCCGCCAGCGCTGGTCGATGATCTGGAGCATGATGTCGCGTTCGATCTGGCGCGCCGTCTCCGCCCCTCCGGGGATGGACTCGTCCCGAGCCGCGTACTGCTCGAGCGCCTCGGTCACCAGGCTCTCGGTCAGCTGGGCCGCCGTCGCCGCCTCGGCGAGCTCCTCCTCGACGAACCGGGTCGGGTAGTACTGGGCGACCTCTGCGAGCAACCGGCCGAGGTCCCACTCCTCGGGGTAGTCGCTCGGGCACGACGACGCCACGAGGTCGGCGATGGTCCGCTCGAGGAGCTCGACCGTCTCGTCGTGGAGGTCCTCGCCCTCGATGATCTGGAGGCGGCGCTGGTAGACGACCTTGCGCTGCTTGTCCATGACCTCGTCGTACTTGAGGATGTCCTTACGGGTCTCGGCGTTGCGACCCTCGACGGTGTTCTGGGCCCGCTCGATGGCTTTGGTCACCATCTTCGCCTCGATGGGGACGTCCTCGGGAAGGGCTCGGCCCATCACCCAGTTCATCGCCCCGGTGGCGAAGAGGCGCATGAGGTCGTCCTCGAGCGAGAGGAAGAACCGGCTCTCACCCGGGTCCCCCTGCCGCCCCGAGCGACCCCGGAGCTGGTTGTCGATCCGGCGGCTCTCGTGTCGCTCGCTACCCAGCACGTAGAGCCCGCCGAGCTCGATCACGCGCTCGCGCTCTTCGGCGCACGTGCGCTCGAACTCGGCCACCAGCTCGGCGAGGGCGGCGCGCCCCTCGTCGCCGTCGAGCTCGAGCCCCCGGGACCGCGCCTCGCGGACCGCCAGGCCCTCGGGGTTGCCGCCGAGGAGGATGTCGACGCCGCGGCCGGCCATGTTGGTGGCCACGGTGACGGCTCCGACCCGGCCGGCCTGGGCGACCACCTCGGCCTCGCGGAAGTGCTGCTTGGCGTTCAGGACCTCGTGGGCGATCCCCCGCTTGTCGAGCAGACGGGAGAGGTGCTCGGACTTCGACACCGAGGCGGTGCCGACGAGCACGGGCTGGCCGCGCTCGCTGCGCTCGGCGATGTCCTCGACCACGGCAGCGAACTTGGCGTCCTCGGTCTTGTAGACGAGGTCAGGCCGGTCGACGCGGACGAGGGGCTTGTTGGTGGGGATCGGCACGACCGGCAGGTCGTACGTGTTGGCGAACTCGGCCGCCTCGGTCTCGGCCGTCCCCGTCATCCCGGCGAGCTTCTCGTAGAGCCGGAAGTAATTCTGCAGGGTGACGGTCGCCCAGGTGTGGTTCTCCTCGTTGATCCGTACCCGCTCCTTGGCCTCGACGGCCTGGTGGAGGCCGTCGGACCACCGGCGCCCGTCGAGGGTCCGCCCGGTGAACTCGTCGACGATCTTCACCTCGCCGTCGGCAACCAGGTAGTCCTTGTCGCGCTTGTAGAGCTCCTTGGCGTGGAGGGCCTGGGTCAGGTGGTGGACGTAGTTGACGGCGACAGCGTCGTAGAGGTTCTCCACACCCAGCTGGCGCTCGACCTTCTCGATCCCCGCCTCGGTCGGGACGACGATGCGCTTCTCCTCGTCGACCTCGTAGTCCTGGTCGATCCGGAGGGTGCGGGCGATGCTGGCGAACTGGTAGTAGAGCTTGGCCGACTCGCTGGCCGGCCCCGAGATGATCAAGGGGGTGCGGGCCTCGTCGATGAGGATGGAGTCGACCTCGTCGACGATGGCGAAGTGGTGGCCTCGCTGGACCATGCCGTCCTTGGAGCGCGCCATGTTGTCGCGCAGGTAGTCGAAGCCGAGCTCGGTGTTGGTCCCGTAGGTGACGTCGGCCAGGTACGCCTGGCGCTTGGCATCGGCGTCGGTGACGTCGGGCCCCACCCGGCCCACGGTCAGCCCGAGGAACCGGTGGAGCTGCCCCATCCACTCGGCGTCACGGGTGGCCAGGTAGTCGTTGACGGTGACGACATGGACCCCGTTTCCGGCGAGGGCGTTCAGGTAGACGGGAAGCGTCGACACGAGGGTCTTGCCCTCGCCCGTCTTCATCTCGGCGATCCACCCGAAGTGCAGCGCCATGCCGCCCATCAGCTGGACGTCGAAGTGCCGCTGGCCGAGGACACGCCATGCCGCCTCCCGCACCAGGGCGAACGCTTCGACCAGGAGGTCCTCGAGCGTCTCGCCCTCGGCGAGCCGCGCCCGGAACTGGTCGGTGAGCGATCGCAGCTCGGCGTCCGAGCGCGCCTCCATGTCGGGCTCGAGGGCGTTGACCAGTGGCACCAGCTCCGCCAGCCGACGGACCTTCTTCCCCTCGCCGGCTCGCAGGACCTTGGTGAGCACGCTCATGGCGCCCTCACTCTACCGTCGCCCCCCTCCGGCGACGCAGCCACCACGGACCCGGAGGTGACGGCGGCCGAGCTGGTCGCCGGGCCGCCGCCGGACGGCGACCGAGCTGGTCGCCGGGCCGCCGCCGGACGGCGGCCCTCAGCCGGCTCGCAGCCGGAGCGTTCCCAGCCCCTCGGGCACCGCCGGTGCCCGTCGGTGCCCGGATGCCCGTGCACCGGCCCGGCGCTTCGCCCGCTCGACCTGGTGCTCGAGCTTGCCGACCACGATGTCGACGGCGGCCAGCACGTCGCCCGCACCGGCGCCGGCCCGGTACACCTGGCCGTGGCCCCGGAGGACCACGTCACAACGAGCCCGCTCGGCGATGCGCGGATTGCGCTCTTCGACGACGTGGACCTCGGCCCGTTCGAGTGAGGGACAGAGCCGACCGAGTCGATCGATCTTCTCGGCGACCAGGGCCTTCTTCCGCTCGGAGATAGCCATCTTGGTGGTGGCGACCACGACGTCCACGGTTCCCCTCCCATCTCCGGCGCGACGCTTCGCGCCGGTGCTCGATATTGCCGCTTGTACTACGCCTCCTCCTTGCTCCTCGTCCTCCTTGCTCCTCGTCGTCACTGCGCCCCAGGCGCGACGTCGGTCCGTGCGGGTCGAGGTGTGCTCCGACGGAGCACCCCCGTCGTGCCGCCCCGTCCGGGAGGATGTCGCCGGCACGCGGCTGCCCCGACCCGATCGTGAGCTGCAGCCGGCTGACCTGGTCTTTGACCCCACACTCGCCTGCTGCAGGGCTGGCGCCCGGGCACCGGCGGCGCCGGTCGGCACACGACCGGACGCCCGACGGCGCCGTGGTCGGCACGCGTCACCCCATCTCCACCGGCCCCCGGCAGTCGGGAGCCCAGCGGGCAGGTCTTACCCCTAAGCCGCACCATGCTCAGCGACCACGAGTCGCCTTACGTGGGTCGTTTCGCCTGCGACTGGCCTCGACTTGCAACCACAGACCCGACCGCAGCTCACCGCGTCAGTGTACGCCTGCCACCTCGACGAGGCACGGGCGGGCGCCTCATGTTCACGACAACGTGACGCGTCCGTCGCACAGCCGTCACAGCCGTCACAGCCGCACGCTCGCTCAGCGCGCGCCCGTGCGCAGCCGCTCCTTGATCTCCCCGAGGACGGGGATGGGCCCGGGGTCGACCCCGGCAGCGGCCGCGAGGTGGAGGGAGACGGCGTCGCCCACGAGCACGAGGTCGAAGAGCTGTGCGAGGTCGCCCTGCCCCGCGGCACGCACCTCGACGACGTCGGCGACGACTTCGCGCAGGATCTCCGCCATCAGGTCGAACCGACGAGCGACCTGGGGGTGCTCGGCGTCGTGGCGCAGGTTGACGAGCGTGACGAGCTGGCGGGTCACGTCGCCGTTCTGGCCCCAGCCCGCCACCTCGTTGTGGCATGCCTCGGGCAGGACGTTCCAGAAAGCCGGCGCCTTGGCGTTCTCGTTGACCTGCATCTTCCACCGGAGCGCGGCGGCCGTCCCGATGGCGTGCGAACTGTGCACGAGCGGGATCGTCCGCCCGATCCGGTGCGCCACCTCCTCGGCCACGTTGCCCGGACGAGCCAGCTCGTCGCGGCGACGACGCAGCTGGCGCACCGCCAGCTCGACCCAGCGTGTCGCCCCGGGGAAGAGCCCGAGCTCCTCGAGCACGACGAGCGGAGGAACGACCATGGCGCCGAGGGCGGCTCGGGGCTGGGGGAGCTCCGCGGGAACCGGGACGACGGGCACCCGCCACTCGTCGGCGAGCCGGACCAGCTCGCCGCCGCTCGCCACCGCCACGAGCGCGGCGCCGGCTTCGAACGCCTGGGCCGCCGCCTCGAGCGTCTCTTCGGTGTCCCCCGAGAACGACATGGCGAAGACGAGGGACCCCGGCCCCACGTAGTCGGGCGGCGCGTGCTCCTTGACCACCGTGACCGGGACCGGCAAGAACGGCAAGGCGGCGGCGACGAGGACGTCCCCGGCGATCCCGCTGCCTCCCATCCCCAGAACGACCACGTGCTCGATCTGGTCGTGGGGCGGTAATCCCTCGAGGCCCTTCGCCGCACCGAGCGCGGCGTCGACCTGCTCCGGAAGCGCCAGCATCGTCTCCCACAGCCGCTGCGAGTCGACGGCGAGCGGAGACGGGGCCCCCGCCGGCGGGCGGACCATCAGGCCTCCGGCCCGTTCGCGCTCCCGGTGCCGGTGGTGTGCGCCCCGCCGCTCCCCGCCTTCGCCATCAGGCGCTCGTGCTCGGCGCCGTCGACGGCCGTCGCCTCGTCGACCAGCATGTCCGGCACCCCGTCTCGCACCGCGTAACGACGCCGGAGGCGCGGGTTGTACAGGACCTCCTCGTCCTCGAAGTACAAGAGCGCGCCCTTGTCCTCGGGACAGGCGAGCACCTCGAGGAGGAGCGGGTCGAGCGGCATCGGGTCGTACCTCCTGGTGGCGACGGTGCTGGTGGCGACGGTGCTGGTGGCGACGGTGCTCACGCCGAGACGAGCCGGGACACGGCGGCCTGGACCTCCTCGACGTGGCGTGCGCAGGAGGCCTCGTCGGGCGCCTCGACGTTGAGCCGCAAGAACGGCTCGGTGTTCGAGGGGCGCAGGTTGTACCACCAGTCGCCGCGGTCCACGGTCAGCCCGTCGAGGCGGTCGGCCGTGCCGAGCGCCCCTCCGGCTGCCTCGACCTCGGCCGCCATGGCCTCGACGGCACCGGCCGGGTCGGGCACCTCGGTGTTGATCTCGCCCGAGGCCACGTAGCGGCGGTAGGGCTCGAGCAGCTTGGAGAGCGGGGCGTCGGCCACGCTCATCAGCTCGAGGACGACCAGGGCCGCGATGATGCCGGAGTCGGCGCGGAAGTTCTCGCGGAAGTAGTAGTGCCCCGAGTGCTCGCCCCCGAAGACGGCCCCCGTCTCGGCCATCACCTGCTTGATGAAGCTGTGACCGACCCGCGTCCGCACCCCGACGCCACCGTGCTCGGCGATGACCTCGGGGACCACCCGCGAACAGATGCAGTTGTAGAGGACGGTGGAACCCGGGTGCTTGGTGAGCATCGACGCGGCGACGAGTGCCGTGGTGAGGGACCCGGAGACGCCCTCGGCCCGTTCGTCCACCAGGAACACCCGGTCGGCGTCGCCGTCGAAGGCCAGGCCGACGTCGGCGCCCCGCTCCACGACCGCCTGCTTCAACGCCGCCTGGTTCTCCGGCTGGATGGGGTCGGCGGGGTGGTTGGGGAACGTTCCGTCGAGCTCGGGGTAGAGCAACTCCACGTCGAAGGGGAGCCCCTCGAAGACGGCCGGGACGACCAGGCCACCCATGCCGTTCGCCGTGTCGGCGACGACCTTGAGCGGCCGCAGGGCGCCCGCGTCGACGAACGACCGGACGTGGGCGGCGTAGCGGTCGAGCACGGAGCGCTCCTCGACCGGGGCGAGAGGTCCCGCTGGCGGTGCGCCGTGCTCTCCCCACTCGTCGAGCAACCGCTCGGCGGTCGCCTGGATCTCGCCGAGGCCCGTGTCGCGACCCACCGGGCGCGCCCCGGACAGGCAGAGCTTCAGCCCGTTGTACTGGGCCGGGTTGTGGGATGCGGTGAACATCGCGCCAGGGGCGTCGAGGTCGCCGGCGGCGAAGTACAAGAGGTCGGTCGACCCGAGCCCGAGGTCGACGACGGCGACGCCCTCGCTGCGGACGCCCTCGGCGAACGCCCGGGAGAGCTCGACCCCCGACGGTCGCATGTCGCGAGCCACGAGCAGGCGGGGCCCGCCGACGAAGCGGGCGAACGCGGCGCCGATGGCGCGGAGCCGTCTCGCATCGAGCTGGTCGGGCACCGTCCCGCGGATGTCGTAGGCCTTGAAGACGTCAGCGAGGGAGGTCATGGCAGGCCAATCCTAGCGATCCGTCGGACCAGGCCCCGGGGGTGGGCGGACCGGGCCTCGGAGCGCAGACGCGACAGGCCCGCCCCGCCGACACCGGCGAGCGGTGCGGCAGGGCGGGCCCAGCCCGTCAGCGGCCGCCGGCTAGCCGGCAGCGCGCAGCTTGACGACGATCGACCGGAGGTCGCGGCGGGCGGACGTGAGGTCGCGGCGGGCGGTGCGCAGGCTGTCGCGGGCTTGGCCGAACACGGCCTTCGCGTCCGACGTGGTGGTCGGGCTCACGGCGAGCACCGAGGCGGCGACCCCCTTCGTGGCGGCGGTCGCCGTTGTCACCTCGGAGGTGGCCCTGGCGTAGGCCGCCTGGGCAGCCGAGACGTTCCTGCCCGTGCTCGCCACCGCGTCGATCGCCTGCAGGGCGAACGGCTCGAGCGTGGCGGTGACGGACTCGGCGGCACCGGCGCGGTCGGCGGCGACCGTGAGGCGGACCTTCGGTGTCACGACGCCGAAGACCCGCGTCCGGACCATCGCCCGCTCGACCGTGCCCAGCTGGGCGCACGTCGTCGCGGAGCCGACGCCCGACGAGAGCTGGCCGATGGTCGACGACGTGGCCGACAACGCGGCGAGCAGGGCCGACCGGTCCGAAGCGGTGAGCGAGCTGGCCGCGTCGACCTCGGTCCGCAGGGCGCCCAGCGCCGCGGAGCGGACCGACAGCTGCGCTTCGACGTCACGCTGCACCGTCGGGAACGAGGCCGCCGAGCACCCGTGGACAGGGTGCTTCGCCGACGCGGTCGGCACCGGCGCCGACGAGCCCTGCGGGGCGGCGGCGAAGGCCGTCGCCGGGACGGCGACCGCCGCTGCGCCGGCGACGGCCAAGGCGGCGAGCCGCTTGCCCCGGCGGCCGCCGAGGGTCCAGCCGCTGCCGGTGGGCCGGGTGGATCGTAGACGGGTCCTGTCGGTCACGGAGACCTCCTCGGTCGTGGAGTGGGCACCCCTCATGCTCGACGGTGGCTGTGTGGCCGCGGTCAGGAAGCTGTGAGGGTTCGGTGAAGAAGTCGGCGGCGGCGCCAGCCCAGGAGGGCGAGCACCGCCGTCGCCACGACGGCGGCCCCCGAGAGGGCCTCGCCCGACGACTCGGCGGCCGTCGTCCCGTAGCGCAAGGTGACCGCGTGGGACGTGGGGACGACGACCATGAGGTTCGGCGCCACGCGCCACGGGCCCTGGGCTCCCTCGGCCTTCCAGTTGGGGAAGTACGACACCTTCACCTCGACCGGCACCCCGACGCGGCTCACCCGGAACGACACCGTGCTGTTCGTCTGGCGAACGTCGGCGACGGTCGTCGACGGCTCGGGGACGACGGGAGGGTGCCGGTCCCCAGTCGGCACCCGCGTCCACGAGGCCGGCCCGCCGGCCGCGGGCACGACGTCCCATCGGGCCGGGTCGAGGTACCAGGCCATGCTCGGGTGGAGCCAGCGGCTCTGGGACTGGCCGACCGTCCACACGACGGGACGGTTGGCCAACGGCTGTACCAGCGGCGAACGCGCCACCCGGTAGACCTTCCACACGATGTCGAGCGCCTGGCCGTCATAGGTCGTCCGCCACGGCCCGGTCTGCCCCACGAGGGTGAGCGCCGGGTCGGCGGCCGCCTGCTGCTCGACCGAGGGCGACGACGCGAGGAAGTACCGGACCCCGAGCATCTGGAGGTGCTGGACGCCGAGGGGCACGTCGAGCCCGCCGTAGGGGAGACCGACCATGGCGTCGGACGGCACGGCGGAGAGCTCGCTCTGGTTGATGAAGTGGTACGGCGTGGTGGCCGACGACTCGAAGAGGAGCCCCTCCATCGAGTCGATGCACCCGTGCGTCCAGTACGGCAGGAGCATGAGCGACATGGTCGTGCCGAACTGGTTGAGGTCGGGGCTGTACTCCCACATGGCGCGCCCGCAGCCGTCCGTGGCCCCGACGTGGGCCATGAGGCCGACGACGGCCCGGTACTCGGGGTAGGCGGGCTTGCCCTGGTAGCCGGTGTAGTTCCAGGTGGCCCAGGCACTCGGCTGGTCGGGGCCGACGTTGATGCCCACCTTGGCGAGCGTGCTGGCGGGCAGCACCATGGGCGGGACGACCACGAGGCACGCGGCGGCGAGGGCGACGAGGGGCCCGGCCAGCGCGCCGGCCGGCCACGGGGGGGGCGTGGGCCGGCGGAACCGGGTGATGCGCATGCCCGGCCGCCAGCCGGAGGCACGCGGCGCGGGCACGCCGAGCCGGTCGCGCACGGCGTCGCTCCAGCGCTCGTAGCGCAGCCGCCGTAGCCACCGGGCTGCCGCCGACACCACCTCGGCGACGGCGATCCCCGCCAGCAGGTCGAGGCAGAGGAACCACAGCG
>JAJZJT010000076.1 GCA_021809995.1 Actinomycetes bacterium | reverse complement strand
CGTCGCCGACCGGCTCGCCCGCTTTTGGCGCCGAGCGCTCCGAGATGCGAAGATGACGCCGTGCTCGACCGGCTCGGCCCCATCGGGGAGGCAGACCTCCCGACGCCTGCCGCGTCGAGCCACTGAGACCGACACCCTGCGTGAACCCGGGATCCCTCGTGACGCACCACCCCTCGACACCAACCCTCGCGGCCCGGCACGGCCATGAACGGCGACCCACCGGGCTCGTCGCGTCCGTCGCCCGGCCCGGGCAGTGGCGCGCCGGGGGAGCGGCTGTCGCCGGAGCCGGAGCAGTCCGAGGGGCGATCCCCGACTGCGGGGCCCGGAGCGCTCGACTTCCTCACGATGGGAACGGCCATCGTCCTGTGCCTGGTGCTCGGCGGGGGCGTCGGCTACCTGCTCGACGACATCGTCCACACGGCGCCGCTCCTGACCTTCGTGGGGCTCGCCCTCGGGGTCGCCGGGGCGGTCGCCGTCACGGTGTCGCACGTGCGCCGCTTCCTCTGACCCCTCCGACCGGCATCCCGTCGCACGGCACCTGCGCCGCCTCGGCGGTCGAGCTGCCCTAGGAGCCCGCCGTGTTCGCCCATTTCTCCCTCCCCGACGTCCCCGCCGTCTCGCGCCGCACGACGACCGCGGCACTCGTCATCGGGGTCGCCGCTCTCGTCGCCTTCGTGTCGTTCGGCAAGCCCCTGATCGGGGTCGGCGCCTGCATCGGCCTCGCGCTCGGCACGCTCAACTTCCGCATGGTCGGCGCGTCGGTCGTCAAGGTCTCCCAGCGCGAAGAGGAGAACAAGCGGCGCCCCCTCGCCATGAACACCATGGGCCGTCTGAGCGTCATCTCGGTGGTGGCCCTGGCGCTGCTCTTCGTCTCCTTCGACCTCGGCTTCGGAGTGCTCGGGGGCCTGGCCGTCTTCCAGCTCACGCTGCTCGTCAACGTGGCCCGGTCGATGGCCCGCATGGGCCCAGCTCCCGAGTCGGTCGGCAGTGACGTGATCGAGGCGACGGCGTCCAGCGCCGAGGTGACCGACGACGAAGCGAACGGAGGGAACTGAGCGATGGGGCTCGCCGACAACGTCGCGCTGCCGCACGTCCTCGTGGCCAGCATCTCAGTGGGGGAGCACATCACCCGCACCGTGCTCGGGCTCAAGCTCGACGTGGACCTCGTGTGGTCGACGGCCGCCGCCATGGTGGTGACGATCGCGCTCGGGCTCGCCGTCCGGCGGCGTGCCACGAGCGGCGTGCCCGGCAAGCTGCAGGTCTTCTGGGAGCTGGTGGTGGACGCCACCCAGCGACAGGTCGAGTCGTCGATCGGGCCTCGTGGGGCGCGCATCGTGCCGATCGCCATCACCCTCTTCGTCTTCATCTTCGTGTGCAACCTCTTCGGGGTCATCGGCCTCGGGGCCAAGTACGACGTGCTGCTGCCGCCGGCCGCCGACATCAACCTGCCGCTCGCCATGGCCCTCTTCGTGATCGTCCTCGTCCACGTGGCGTCGATCCGGACCCGGGGCATCGGCGGCTACCTCAAGCACTACGTCACCCAGCCGTTCCCGAAGTTCCTCTTCCTCGGCAACATCTTCATCAACGTGGTGGAGGAGCTGGCCAAGCCGGTCACCCTCGCCCTCCGGCTCTTCGGCAACCTGCTCTCGGGCGGGCTCATGCTCGCCCTCCTCGCCTACCTTGTCGTCTGGAAGATCGGGCCGGTGCCCGTGGGAGGGATCCTCGCCGTGGTCTTCAACCCCGTGTGGAAGCTCTTCGACATCCTGATCGGGGTCATCCAGGCGTTCATCTTCGCCCTCCTCGCCATCCTCTACTTCGACGTGGCCATGAGCGACGCCCACTGAGCGGCGCCCGGACCCCACGCACCTTCGCCAGACACTCGATCGCAGCAGCGAGCACAACCCAAAAGGAGAAGCACCAATGGCAGCAACTACCGGAATGGCCGAAGCCGTCAAGCTTGCCGGCGCCATGGTCGGCGGTGGTCTCGCCCTCGGTGGCGGCGCCGTCGGTGCCGCCGTCGGTGACGGCCTCGCCGGGAGCCAGACCATCGCCGGCGTCGCCCGCCAGCCCGAGGCCCAGGGCCGCCTCTTCACGATCATGTTCCTCACGGTCGGTCTGGTCGAGGCCATGTACTTCATCAACCTGGCCTTCACCGCGCTCTTCGTGTTCTCGCTGTACAAGAAGTAGCCACGTGACCACGTCCGAGCGACCGGTGTCGGCTCCCGCGGGTGCCGGAGCGGTCCCCGGTCCCCGCGGCGCCCTCGGCGACCGCCGGCGCCGCAGCCAGCAAGGGTGAACCAGATGCCTTTCGCCACCAGCAATTTCCTCGTCCCGAACGGGACCCTCATCGTCGAGCTGATCGCGTTCCTGATCGTGCTCGCGGTCATCGGCAAGTACGTGCTCCCGCCGCTCAACAAGGCGATGACGGCGCGCCAGGAGCAGATCCGCTCCGAGCTCGAGGCGGCCGACCGCGCCAAGGCCGACGCGGACGCCGCCGACGCCGAGCGCCGCCGCGTCCTCGACGAGGCCCGCCACCAGGCCCGCGAGATCGTCGCCAATGCGAACGTGACGGCCGAGCGGGCGACCGTCGCCGCGCAGGCCCGGGCCCAGGCCGAGCACGACCGCATCGTGCACGCGGCCGAGGCCGAGGTGGCCGTCGCCAAGCAGGCGGCGGTGGACGAGCTCACCGCCCGCGTCGGGCAGCTCGTGCTCGCCGCCGCCGAACGGGTGGTGGGCCGCGAGATCCGGGCCGAGGACCACCGCGACCTCATCGAGGCGGCCATCGCCGCCGTCCGGGCCGAGTCGGGCTCGGCCGAAGACCGCGCCGCGGCCAGCGGGGCCAGCCGGTGACCCCAGCCCTCCAGGGCTACCTGGCCGCCATCAGCGAGTCGCTGGTCGCCTCCGGATCCCTGGCGGATGCCGGGGCCGAGATGGACGCGGTCGCCGACCTCGTCGAGCGCAACGCGGAGCTCCTCCTGGTCGTCATCGACGCCTCGGTCCCCGCGCCCGCCCGACGCGCCGTGCTCGCCGACCTGCTCGAGGCGCGGGTCCGCTCCGAGGTGCGCCGCCTGGTGGACCGGGCGGTCGCCGTGGTGCCGGCGTCCGACCTCGTGGCGTCCCTCCGGTGGATCGCCGACCAGCTGACCGTGGCGGCCTCCCGCTCCCCGGACGCCCGCGAGCCCGACGACGAGCCCGTGCTCGGCAAGCTCGGCGCTCGCAACCGGGTGACCGGGTACGCGGCCGCCGTGTTCGAGGACGCCTCGGTCGGGGACCTCGAGGAGATCGAGGACGAGCTGTTCCGTTTCGCCCGGGTGGTCGAGGCGAACCGCCCGCTGCGCGCCGCGCTGGGAGATCGCGACCTGCCCGTCGCCGTCCGCCAGGCGCTCATCACGGACCTCCTCGGCGGGAGCGCCATGCCGGCGACGGTGCGCCTCGCCCGCTACGCGGCGCGTGGAGGCAGTGCCCGCGACTTCGTGTCGCTGTTGGACGCCCTCGTCGAGTCCGCCGCCACCAGTCGAGGCTGGCGGGTCGCCCGGGTCCGGGCGGCCTCGGAGGTCGACGAGCGCCAGCGCAGTGCGCTGGCGGAGTCGCTCGAGCACCTGACCGGTGGGCCGGTCGAGCTCCACGTGACCGTCGAGCCCGCCCTCCTCGGCGGGGCGGTCGTCGAGATCGGCGACCTGCTGGTCGACGGGAGCGCCCGCCACCGCCTCGACCAGTTGAAGGAGCACGTCCTCGTCGCCGGGGCCGCCTCCTCCTCTTCTCTCCACGAAGCCTCACCCGTCCACGACGGGCACCCCGAAGGAAGGGAACACACCTGATGGCTGAGCTGACCATCGACGCCGACGAGATCGCCGACGCCCTCCGGCGCCACGTCGAGGAGTACACGCCGGAGGTGGGGACCGAACAGGTCGGCCGGATCGTCGAAGTCGGCGACGGGATTGCCCGGGTGACGGGACTGCCCGGCTGCGCCGTCAACGAGATCCTCGAGTTCGAGGACGGCACGGTCGGCCTCGCCCTCAACCTCGACGAGGAGACGATCGGCGCTGTGATCCTCGGCGAGGGCACGAAGCTCGAGGAGGAGCAGCTGGTCAAGGCCACCGGCACGATCCTCTCGGTCCCGGTGGGCGACGGTCTGCTCGGACGAGTGGTCAACGCCCTGGGTGAGCCGATCGACGGCAAGGGGCCGATCACCTCGACCGAGCCACGCCGGATGGAGATCCAGGCACCGGGAATCGTGGACCGCCAGCCGGTGAGCGAGCCGCTGCAGACCGGCATCAAGGCCATCGATGCCATGACGCCGATCGGGCGCGGCCAGCGCGAGCTCATCATCGGCGACCGCAAGACGGGCAAGACCACGGTCGCCGTCGACACCATCCTCAACCAGCGCGGCCAAGGTGTGAAGTGCATCTACGTCGCCATCGGGTTGAAGGGCTCGTCGGTGTCCCAGACGGTCGAGACGTTGCGGGCCCACGGCGCCCTCGACTACACCGTGGTGGTGCTGGCGGCGGCCTCGGACCCCGCGCCCTTCAAGTACCTCGCCCCGTACGCCGGCTGCGCCATGGGCCAGCACTGGATGGAGAACGGCGAGCACGCCCTGATCGTCTACGACGACCTGTCCAAGCAGGCCGAGGCGTACCGGCAGCTGTCCCTCCTGCTGCGGCGGCCCCCGGGTCGCGAGGCCTACCCGGGGGACGTCTTCTACCTCCACAGCCGCCTCCTCGAGCGGGCCGCCAAGCTCTCCGACGAGCGTGGCGGCGGGTCCCTCACGGCGCTCCCGATCATCGAGACGAAGGCGGGTGACGTGTCCGCCTACATCCCCACCAACGTCATCTCGATCACCGACGGCCAGGTCTTCCTCGAGAGCGAGCTCTTCTACGCCGGCATCCGCCCGGCCATCAACGTCGGCATCTCGGTGAGCCGGGTGGGCAGCGCCGCCCAGATCAAGGCCATGAAGGCGGTCGCCGGGACGCTGAAGCTCGACCTTGCCCAGTTCCGCGAGCTCGAGGCCTTCGCCACCTTCGGTTCCGAGCTCGACAAGGTGTCCCAGGCCCAGCTCGACCGGGGCTACCGTCTCACCGAGCTGCTCAAGCAGGGGCTCAACGCGCCTGTGCCGGTGGAGGAGCAGGTGCTGGTGATCTACGCCGGGTCGCGCGGCTTCGTGGACAGCGTTCCCATCTCCGAGGTCCAGCGCTACGAGTCCGAGGTGCGGAGCTACTTCCGGGCCAACCACGCCGACCTGCTCGAGACGGTGCGCTCCACCGGCGCCCTTCCCGAGGGCGACGCGCTCGACAAGGCGCTCGAGGCGTTCGGGCAGTCGTTCGACACCGGCACGGACGGCTGACCCGTGGCCGGCGGGCAGGAGCGCATCCTCCGGCGACGCATCCGGAGCGTGCAGTCGACGAAGAAGATCACGAGGGCGATGGAGCTGATCGCCGCCTCGCAGATCGTGCGAGCCCAGGCGCGCATCGCCGCGGCGAGGCCGTACCAGCAGGGGATGGCCCGCCTGGTGGTCGAGGCGGCCGCCGGTGACCCCGTGGCCGCCGGGCGCCTCCTCGGCACGCCCGAGCGGGTGGAGCGGGCGGCCGTGCTCTCCATCGTCGCCGACCGCGGTCTCTGCGGCGGGTACAACGCCTTCGTGCTCAGAGCCACCGAGCGGCTGCTGGCCGACGGGCGTGCGGAGGGTGTCGAGCACCGCCTGTTCACCGTGGGCAAGAAGGCCCAGGGCTACTTCCGCTTCCGACACCAGCCCGTGGAGCGCTCGTTCACCGGGATGAGCGAGCGGCCGAGCTTCACCGACGCCCGCGAGGTCGCCGCCGCCGTGCTCGGGCCCTTCGTCGCAGGAGAGGTCGACCAGGTCCTGTTGGTGTCGACCCGGTTCCTCTCGGCAGGCTCGCAGCGGGTCGAGGTCCGCCAGCTCCTCCCGCTCGAGGACCCCCGCCGTCCCGACGGCGACGAGCGGCCGGCCGGAGAGACCGAAGCGCCGGCTCGGCTCGGCTACACCGAGTTCGAGCCCGACGCCGCGGTGCTCCTCGAGACGCTCGCCCCCCGGGCCGCCGAGACGGCCATCTTCGGGGCGCTCCTCGAAGCGTCGGCCTCCGAGCTCACGGCTCGCCAGCGCGCCATGGCCGCTGCCACCGACAACGCCGACGAGCTGGTGAAGAAGTACTCGCGCATCATGAACCGGGCCCGCCAAGACGCCATCACCACCGAGATCATGGAGATCGTCGGCGGCGCCGAGGCGCTGCGAGCCGGGGCGGCGGGCGACGAGGGCGGCCTCGTCATCGAGGTGGGGAGCTGACGTGACGACCGCTCACGGGACGCCCACCACTTCTTCACCGGACCGCACCCAACCGGCCGACACGGCCGTCCACCCCGTCCGGGGACCACACCACACCCAGGGACAACACCCAACCGAGGGAGCAGCACACCCATGACCACGACCGCCCCAGCGCCCAGCGCCGCCCGCGACGACGCCCGTCCCAACGGCCGGGTGGTGGCCATTGCCGGGCCCGTCATCGACGTCGAGTTCCCGCCTCACGCCCTTCCCGAGATCAACATGGCCGTCGAGGTCGACGTCGAGCTCGAGGGCAACAAGGAGGTCATCACGGCCGAGGTCGCCCAGCAGATCGGCGACGGCCGCGTCCGGTGCGTGTGCCTGCGCGCCACCGATGGCATGACGCGGGGCGCCGCGGTACGCAACCTCGGACGGGGGCTCTCGGTGCCGGTGGGCGACGCCGTCCTCGGGCACGTCTTCAACGTCCTGGGCAAGCCGCTCGACACCGACTCGATCGGCGACGTCGAGGACTACTGGGAGATCCACCGGCCCGCCCCGGCTTTCGACACTCTCGAGCCCCGCGCCGTCATGTTCGAGACGGGCATCAAGGTCATCGACCTCCTCGAGCCCTACGTGCAGGGCGGCAAGATCGGCCTCTTCGGCGGGGCGGGCGTGGGCAAGACCGTCCTCATCCAGGAGATGATCAACCGCGTGGCCACCAACCACGGCGGCGTGTCGGTCTTCGCCGGAGTGGGGGAGCGGACTCGCGAGGGAACCGACCTGTGGCTCGAGATGCAGGAGTCCGGTGTCATCGAGAAGGCGGCGCTCGTCTACGGGCAGATGGACGAGCCGCCTGGCGTCCGCCTGCGCGTGGCGCTCGCCGCCCTGACGATGGCGGAGTACTTCCGCGACGTGAAGAACCAGGACGTCCTCCTCTTCGTCGACAACATCTTCCGGTTCGTCCAAGCCGGCTCGGAGGTCTCGACGCTCCTCGGCCGGATGCCTTCGGCAGTGGGCTACCAGCCCACCCTGGCCGACGAGATGGGCGAGCTGCAGGAGCGCATCACCTCGACGCGAGGGCGCTCGATCACCTCGCTCCAGGCTGTCTACGTGCCGGCCGACGACTACACGGACCCGGCGCCGTTCACCACCTTCACCCACCTCGACGCCACGACGGAGCTGAGCCGCGACATCGCGTCGCTCGGCATCTACCCGGCCGTCGACCCGCTCTCCTCCACGTCGAACATCCTCGCTCCCGAGGTGGTCGGCGAGCGCCATTACAACGTGGCGAGGCGGGTCCAGGGCGTGCTGCAGCGGTACAAGGAGCTGCAGGACATCATCGCCATCCTCGGCCTCGACGAGCTGTCCGAGGAGGACCGGGTGACGGTCGCCAGGGCCCGGAAGATCCAGCGCTTCCTGTCCCAGCCCTTCAACGTAGGCGAGGTCTTCACCGGCCTGAAGGGGGTGACGGTCCCGGTCGAGGAGACGGTCGAGTCGTTCGAGGCCCTCGTCGACGGCGAGCTCGACGACGTGCCCGAGCAGGCGTTCCTGAACGTCGGCGGTGCCGAGTCGGTCCTCGCCAAGGCCCACACCCTGGCCAACGAGTGACCGGGCGAGCGACGACGACGAGGACGGAACCGAGCCATGGCTGAGGACAACGAGTTCGCCGTCTCCGTGGTGACCCCCGAGCGCATCCTGCTCGAGGGGACCGCCTCCGAGGTCGTGCTGCGGACGGCCGAAGGCGACAGCACCTATCTCGCCGGTCACAGCGACCTCGTGGGCGCCGTCGAGCCCGGAGTGCTCCGTGTGGCGGGCAGCGGCGTCGAAGGCGGTGAGCTGCGCATCGCCCTCCACGGCGGGTTCGTGCAGGTCGAGTCGTCGCCTCCCGTGGCCGACGAGGCCGACGTCGGGGAAGCGGCCGTGCTCTCCCGGGGCCGGGTCACCGTGCTCGCCGGGGTGGCCGAACTTGCCGCCGAGGTCGACGTCGAGCGCGCCCGCGCCGCCTTCGAGCGGGCGGAGGCACGCACGTCCGAGCTCGAGAGCGAGCGACGCACCGGGGGCGGCGAGGGCGAGGAGCCTGCCGCTGGCGAGCTCGCCGAGGCTCGTGCGGCGCTGCGCCGGGCCCAGGTCCGCCTCGATGCAGCCGGCTCGGCGGAGCACGCCTGAGCCGCGCTCCTCGCGCCGCAGCGCTCGGGACCGGCTCGGGCGTGCGGACCGCTGCCGAGGCCCCGCTGGCGGACGCTCAGCGGAAGGCGATCGAGCTGTACTCGGAGAGCTTCTGCAGGCGGTGGTGGGCGTCGACGAGGCGGACCGTGCCGGAGCGGGACCTCATGACGAGCGACTGGGTGGTCGCGCCGAACTCGTCGTAGCGGACGCCGTGGAGGAGCTCGCCGTCGGTGATGCCCGTGGCGGCGAAGAAGCAGTTCGTCCCCGACACGAGGTCGTCGGTGGTGAGGATGGCGTCGAGGTCGTAACCGGCTGCGACGGCGGCGGCGCGCTCTCTGTCGTCGCGGGGCCACAGTCGGCCCTGGATCTCCCCGCCCATGCTCTTGAGCGCGGCTGCGGAGATGACTCCCTCGGGCGTCCCGCCCACCCCGAAGAGGATGTCCACCCCCGAGTCGGGCCATGCCGTGGCGATCGCCCCGGCCACGTCGCCGTCGGTGATCAGCCGGATGCGCGCCCCCGTGTCGCGCACCTCGGCGATGAGCTCGGCGTGACGCGGGCGGTCGAGGATGACCGCCGTCACGTCGCGGACCGAGGTCCCTTTGGCCTTGGCCACGGCCTCGAGGTTCTCGGCGACCGTCCGGGTGATGTCGATCGAGCCGGCGGCCTTCGGCCCGACCGCCAGCTTCTCCATGTAGACGCACGGCCCCGGGTCGAACATCGTGCCCCGCTCGGACACGGCGATGACCGCCAGCGCACCGCCGCGGCCCAGCGCGGTGGGCGTCGTGCCGTCGATGGGGTCGACGGCGATGTCGCACTCCGGCGGGGCCCCGTCGCCGATGCGCTCCCCGTTGAAGAGCATCGGCGCGTGGTCCTTCTCGCCCTCGCCGATGACGACGACGCCGTCCATCGACACCGAGGACAGCACGATGCGCATGGCTTCGACGGCGGCGCCGTCGGCGCCCTCCTTGTCGCCCCGGCCCATCCAGCGCGACGCGGCGAGGGCCGCCGCTTCGGTGACCCGCACCAGCTCCATCGCCAGGTTCCGGTCCGGGGCGCTCTTGGTTCCGCTCACGCTCCGCGACGATAGCTGGTGCCGTGCCGGCCGCCATGGGTCGAGCACGCTCCGTGGCCATAAGCGCGCCCCACCGACAGATCCCCAGGCAGGGACCGTGCGGGCGGGCATGGCCGGTCGGGGTCCGGCCATCGGCCATACTGGCCGTGTGGACCGCTTCGTCGTCACCCCGAACGGGCCGCTCGGCGGCACCGTGCGGGCCGGCGGGGCGAAGAACTCGGTCCTCAAGCTCATGGCCGCGTGCCTCCTGGCCGAGGGGCGGCACGTGCTCACCAACGTGCCGCGCATCACTGACGTCGACACCATGGCTGACGTGCTGCGGGCGATGGGCGTCACCGTCGAGCGAGGTGCGGACGACGAGCTCGTCGTCGACGTCCCCGGCACCGTCGTGCCCGAGGCTCCCCTCGCGCTCGTCGAGCGGATCCGGGCGTCCGTCGTCGTCCTCGGACCGCTGCTGGCGCGCGCTGGGAAGGTGTCTGTCGGGTTGCCGGGCGGCGACGACTTCGGCCCGCGTCCGATCGACATGCACCTCGCCGCGCTCGAGTCCCTCGGGGCGACGTTCGACGCGTCGGACGGCGTGGTCGAGGGCGTCGTGGTCTCGACGGACGCCGGCCGGCGACGGCTTGTCGGCACTCAGGTCGTGCTCGACTACCCGAGCCACACGGGCACCGACAACGTGCTGATGGCCGCCGTGCTCGCCAAGGGGACGACCGTCATCGAGAACGCAGCTCGCGAGCCGGAGGTGTGCGACCTCGCCGCCTACCTGCGGTCGATGGGGGCGAAGATCGCCGGTGCGGGCACGTCACGCATCGTGGTGGAGGGGGTCGAGGCGCTCCACCCGGCGACCCACCGGGTGGTCCCCGACCGGTTGGTGGTGGCCACCTTCCTGGTGGCGGCCGGCCTCACCGGCGGCGACGTCCTCGTCGAGGACGGGCGTCCCGAGCACATGGAGCTGCTCCTCCGCAAGCTCTCGTGTGCGGGCATCGAGGTGTCGTCGGGTCCCGACGGGCTCCGCGCCCGACGCGACCCCTCGCGGCGCCTGCGGGCGGTCGACGTGGCCACCTTGCCCTTCCCGGGATTCGCCACCGACTACAAGCCGCTGATGGTGACGTTGCTCACCGTCGCCGACGGGGTGGGGATCGTCACCGAGAACCTCTTCTTCGGGCGCTTCCGCTACGTGGACGAGCTCCGTCGGATGGGCGCCGACATCCGCACCGAGGGCCACCACGCCGTCGTCAGCGGCGTCGATCGGCTGTCGGGGGCGGCTGTGCGGGCCCTCGACGTCCGGGCAGGAGCTGCCATGGTCCTGGCCGGGTTGGTCGCCGACGGCGAGACGGTGGTGGCCGGCGCCCACCACGTCGACCGCGGCTACGAGGACTTCGACGGGCGCCTGGCCGCCCTCGGCGCCAAGGTGCTGCGGGACTGACCAATCAGGTGGTCGCCCCGGTCGGGTCGCCGGGGCCCGACCGGCGGTGCCGCCCGCTTGCGGCGGTGGCGGAGCCGGGTACGCTCGGCACCTCATGTGCGCCCGTCCGACACGCGACCCCCACGCCCTCTTCGCAGCGGCGGTCGCTGGCGACCGCGTGGCGCTCGCCCGGGTCCTCACCCTTGTCGAGCGTGGGGGTGCGGCGTCGCGGACCGTGGCGGCGCTGGCGTACCGGGGCGGGGGGGACGCCTACGCGATCGGGATCACCGGGGCCCCCGGTGCCGGCAAGTCCACCCTGACGGACCGCCTCATCGGCGCGGCTCGCCGCCGCGGCCTCGGGCAGGGGGGCCCAGCCGGCGGCAGCGGGGGCCCAGCCGGCGGCAGCGGG
>JAJZJT010000075.1 GCA_021809995.1 Actinomycetes bacterium | reverse complement strand
GGGCCCGGCCAGCGCTCGGCGTACTGCCTGATGCGCCTCACGACGCTGCAGCTCGCACCGTCGCTGCTCTCGCGGCTGCACGCGCTGGCCGTGGCGCGCGCCGACTTCGGCAACTTCATCTCCCCGGCCACCGACGAGTGCACCAATCCCGCCTTCGAGCGGCTGCTCGCACCGACCAGTACCGGGTCCCTGACCGTGGGCTCGTTCGTCGAGGCCCTCAGCGCCTCCTCAAGAGGCAGCGCAGCGTCGCGCTCGGCCGTGAGCTCGTTGTTCGGGAAGCTGTACCCGATCGAGCTCGTCACCCCGGTCGACTCGCTCGCCTCACCCGGAGACCCGGCGCACCTCCTCGGGTGGATCGGTGGCCTCTTCGACGCCAACACGCTGCTCGGCCCCGTGGCCACCGAGGACCACCTCGCCTTCTCGTTGTCGGTGCCGTCGGCGAGCGGGTCGAGCCTCGAGGTCGCCCACGCGGGCAAGCTCGCCGGCCAGACCTACGTCCGCACCCGACACCTGCGGGCCCAGGGCGGATGGATCCTCCGGCTGGCCGGTTCGACGGGCGGGTTCTGGACGTCCTCCCGCCAGGGCTGGGGCGTCATCGCCATCGGGCTCGTGCTCACCGCCCTCGCCTTCGCGCTCGTGCGCAACGTGACCCGCTCGCGGGCCATGGCCCTCGCTCTCGTCGCGTCGAAGACGGCCGAGCTGCGCCACCAGGCGATGCACGACTCGCTCACCGACCTCCCCAACCGGGCGCTCATCCTCGACCGGGCCGAGCACGCGCTCGCCCGGGCCCGTCGGGACGGCACGCCGGTGGCGCTCCTCTACGTCGACCTCGACGGCTTCAAGGACGTCAACGACGCCAACGGGCACGGCGTCGGCGACTGCCTGATCCAGGCGGTCGCCGAGCGGTTCACCGGCACGCTGCGCGACGCGGACACCGTCGGGCGCCTCGGGGGTGACGAGTTCGTCGTCCTGCTCGAGGGCGATGCCGCCGACCATCCCGAGCACGTCGCCGACCGACTCCTCGCCACCTGTCGCGAGCCGGTCGCCGTGCCGTCGCTCCCCGGGACCGCGCTGACGGTGGGCGCCAGCATCGGGATCGCCACGGGCGTCCGAGAGGACGCCGGCGAGCTGTTGCGTGACGCCGACATCGCCCTCTACCGGGCCAAGGAGACCGGCAAGGGCCATGCCGTCGTCTTCGAGTCGTCCATGCACGCCGAAGTCCGCCGACGCGTCGACCTCGACTCGGAGCTCCACCAGGCCCTCGCCGAGGAGCAATTCTTCGTCGTCTACCAGCCCCTCTTCTCGGTGGACACGCTCCACGTGGTCGGGGCCGAGGCGCTCGTGCGGTGGCGGCACCCGACCCGGGGCGTGGTGCCTCCGATGGAGTTCATCCCCCGCCTCGAGGAGTCGGGGCTCATCACCGACGTCGGCAGGATCGTCCTGCTCGAGGCGTGCAGGCAGACCCAGCGCTGGCACCGGGCCGGCCTCCCGCTCACGATCTCGGTGAACGTGGCCGCGCTCCAGCTCGAGTCGCCCGACTTCGTCGCCCAGGTCCTCCACGCCCTCGAGCACACCGCGGTCGACCCGCGCTCGGTCGTCCTCGAGATCACCGAGACTGCGCTCATGCACGACTCGGACCGCATCGCCCAGCGTCTCCACTCCCTCCGGCTCGCCGGCTTGCGTGTCGCCATCGACGACTTCGGCACGGGGTACTCGTCCCTCGCCTACCTCCAGCAGTTCCCCGTGGACATCCTGAAGATCGACCGGTCCTTCGTGGTCGCCGCCGCGGCGACGACCGAGGGGCGCGTCCTCCTCCACGCCATGGTGCAGATGGGCCGGGCCCTCGGGCTCGAGACCCTCGCCGAGGGCATCGAGGACGTCGCGCAGCTCGAGCTGTTGCGCACCGAGGGGTGCGACCTCGGTCAGGGGTTCCTCTTCGCCCGCCCCATGGAGGCCGAGGTGGCCGAGCAGTTCCTCGCCGACCACGTGGTCGACGCCGGCCACGGCGCCGCCGACCCGAGCGAGGTGCCGACGCTTCCCTGACCGGCCCGCCCCCTGACCGGTGCTCCCGGGGGCGGTCAGGCGGCGGTGAAGGCGAGCGGGGCGGCGGCGACCCCGGCGATGACCGGCGACGGCGTTCGGCGGCAAGGCCCGGCCGGCGACACCGCGGCGAAGCGCGCCAGCAGCTCCTCGAGCAGGACGCGTGCCTCGAGGCGGGCGAGCGCCGCGCCGATGCAGAAGTGCGGACCGAAGCCGAACGACAGGTGTGGGTTGGGCGTGCGGCCGGGCACGAGACGTTCGGCGTCGGTGCCGAACACGCGGGCATCCCGGTTGGCCGACGCGTAGAGCAGCAGCACGGGCTCGCCGGGGCCGAGCGCCTGGCCGGCCAGCTCGGCGGGCCCCGTGGTGGTCCGCAGGAAGGCCACCACCGGCGTGGTCCACCGCAGCAGCTCCTCGACGGCGACCTCCAGCACCCGGTGGTCGGTGCGCTGGTCGCGGAGCACCTCCCAGGTGCCCGGGTGCTCGGCGAGGGCCACGAGGCCCCCCGAGATCAGGTTGCGGGTCGTCTCGTTGCCCGCAACCAGGAGCTGGACGAGGAACATGGCGAGCTCCTGGTCGGCCAGCCCGTCCCCTTCCTCCGTCGAGGCCAGCGCCGAGACGAGGTCGCCAACCGGCCGCCTCCTTCGCTCCGCCGCCAGGGCGAGGAGCGACGCGACCATCTCGGCGGCGAGCGACCGGCGCTCGTCCTCGGGCCAGTCGGTCGCCCCCGGGATGACGGCCTCCGACCACCGGAAGAACCGCGGCCACTCGTCCTCGGGCATCCCGAGCAGATCGCTGCCCACCTGCAGCGGCAACGGCACGGCCAGCTCGCGCACGACGTCGGTGGGGGTACCGGGCTCGACGGCGTCGACGAGGGCCCGGACGCGCTCCCGCACCCCGGGCTCGAGACCACGGACGAAGCCGGGGCGGAAGCCGGGTTGGACGAGCTGGCGGTAGCGGGTGTGCTCGGGCGGGTCGGTGTGCATCATCGTCGGTGGGCTCGGGTAGTCGACGCCGATCTCGGAGACGAGGACCCCCTTGCGCGAGCAGAACGTCGCAGGATCGCGAGAGACCGCGACCACCTCGGGGTGCCCGCACGCCACCCACACTCCGCGACCGGCGTGGCGCAGCAGGCCTCCTCGCGCCCGCAACCGGGCGAAGTGCGACGCCGGATCGCCCGCGTAGAAGGCGGGTTCGAAGAGCGGTTCGAGGAGATCGTCGGTCGGCTCGCCGGTCAGCTCCTCGGTCGGCTCGCCGGGGGGCTCGCGGGCGACCGTCAACCGACCAGCACGCCGGTCGGCTCGGCGTGCCCCTGGGCGGCGCACAGGGCGCGGTAGGCGGCGAGGGTGCCGGGCCCGTCGGTCACGGTCTCGACGCTGCCGTCAGGGCGCAGGTTGAGGTTGACGCCCTCGATGACGAAGAGGACGTCGGTGACCTCCTCGTTGTCGCCGGGGACGTCGAGGGTATGGACGGACCCGGCCGGCTCACGGATGAACGAGCCAGCGGTCGACGTGAAGTCGTACTCGAGGTAGCGCCACCGACCGGCCACGGTGAAGCCGTCGACCGGCCCCGTGTGGCGGTGGGGCTGCAGGCGCACGCCGGGCTCGAACCGGTTCCGGACGACCCACACGCCACCGGGCTCGTCGACACGCAGGACCTGTAGCCACACGCCGTCACCCGCGTCGACCCAGGGCAGGTCCTCCTGGCCGACGTGGCGCACGACGTCCATCGCCTCGACCGTCATGCCACCTCCCCCGTCGTCACCGCCCACGCCGCCCACGCCGCCGACGCCGCGCCCGGTGGGCGAGCGCTCACGCCGCTCCGCCGGCTCGGTCCACCAGCCTACGCGTCAGTATGGCCCGATGCGCTGGTCGGGACTGGTGTCGACGAGGACCTGCCCGTGCACGGACACCTGGTTGGTCCACTGGGTGCCGTCCCACCACCGGTAGTGGAACCGGCCGCTCGGGTCCGGGTGCCACCCGGGTGGAGGGAGGGGGGCACCGACCGGACCGGTGGCTCGGTGCACGGCTGAGCCGGGTGCCGGCATGGCCGGAGGCATCGGCCCGGGAGCCCCGACGGGCTCGACGGGACGGGCGGGACGAGGGTAGGCGGGGAAGTCGGACGCCGGCGGGCGCGTCGAGAGGCCGCCGGGCACACCCGGTCCGGGGGTCGCCGAGAACGTCGGGCCGGGCACTCGGCCGCTGCGGCGCATCCGGCGGGTCTCGCTCGACTGGGCGATCAAGTAGAGGACGAGGCCGATGATGACCGACAGGAACCACAGCAAGGCCCACACCGCCGAGGGAAGCCCCCACGGCGTGCGGCCGGTCGTCCGCTTCGTCTGTTCGGACAGCGTGTAGCCGATGAAGGCCCACACGACGGACAGGACGAGCAAGAGGACCTCTTCGGCTCCCGAGAGGTGAGGCACCGCGCCAGTTTACGTCAGCCGGCCCCCCGGTCGACCTCGCCCGACCGGGTCCCCTGGGCTCGAGGTGGGTCGCCTGGGGCTCAAGGAGGTCGGCCGGGCGGTCGATCACCTCTGTTGGACATGCGTGTGCCGCGCCAGCGCCCGGCCCAGTCGCCCAGGACGCAGGAAGGAGGACGGGTCGATGCAGTGGCCGACCCAGCTGGTGGCACCGGCGATCGCGACCGTCGCCTCCCTCGCCACGTCCGGTCTCGCCTGGCGGCGGCGCCGCACGGCGGGTGCCGTCGCCCTCGTCGTGTGCATGCTGGGGGTCGGCCTGTGGTCGGCCTTCTACACGCTGCAGTGGACGCAGACCGGGCCCGCCGCCATGCGGACCTTCGACCACCTCATCTACCTCGGCGTCGTCCTGGTACCGGTGGGCTGGCTGGCCCTCGCCATCGCCGTCACCAAGGGGAGACAGTGGTTCACGCCCCGGCGTGTGGCCCTCCTCGCCGTCGAGCCCGTCCTCGTCCAGGTGGCCATCTGGCTCCCGTCGCTCGACCACCTGTTCTTCGCCCAGCAGTTTCCCCAGGGTGTCGCTCCCGTCTCGCTGCACCTCAGGTTCGGCGTCCTCTTCTGGGTGCACTCGCTCTACAGCTACGTCCTCATCGCGGCCGGCTTCGTGGTGCTGGCACGGGCACGTCGGCGGGCCGGCAGCGCGCTCCGCCGCCAGAGCAAGACCATGCTCCTCGCCTGCGCCTTCCCCTTCGTCGCCAACCTCATCTCGATCACCGGGGCGTCCGACCGAGGCTCCTGGCTCCGCGACTACGACCTCACCCCAGTCGGCTTCGCCCTGACCGGCATGCTGGCCGCCTGGGCTCTCTTCGGGCAGCACCTCTTCGACCTCGTGCCCATCGCCCGGAGCCTCGTGGTCGACACGATCGGCGACGGCGTGCTGGTGACCGACGCGGC
Source organism: Actinomycetes bacterium (assembly GCA_021809995.1). Classification (GTDB taxonomy): domain Bacteria; phylum Actinomycetota; class Acidimicrobiia; order Acidimicrobiales; family RAAP-2; genus JAJZJT01. Next base: position 5,923 of record JAJZJT010000075.1, on the reverse strand, counting down.
AGGACGGGTCACCGACGCCAACCCGGCCGTCGACCGGCTCTTGGACCTCGTCGATCCCACCGGCGTCCGTCCCGTCGTGGGGGCGGACGTCCTCGAAGTCCTCCGGAGGTGGCCGCGGGAGGTCGTCGAGCTGGCGACCGCGTCGGCGAGGAGCCCGGCCGAGCCGGCCGACCTCGAGTGCCACGTCGCCGTCGAGACAACTGGAGGCCGACGCGACCTCGACGCTCGACGCACCGCCATCCGCGACCGCCGCGGCCGCACGATCGGCTGGCTCGTGGTCTTCCACGACAGCACGGAGCGCCTCGCCGACCAGCGTGCCCTCGTCGAGACCAACGAGCGCCTGCGCGAGAAGATCGTCACCGTCGAAGCGCTCCGCCGTGAGGTCGAGGAGCTCGCCGTACGCGATCCCCTGACCGGCCTCTACAACCGCCGGTTCCTCGATGCCGTCTTCGGGCCCGAACTGGACCGCTGCAGGCGTCACGGTTATCCGCTGAGCGCCGTCTTCTTCGACATGGACCACTTCAAGGTGCTCAACGACACCTACGGCCACGCCACCGGCGACGCCGTCCTCGCCGCCGTCGGCACCGCGCTCCTCGCAAGCATCCGCAGCAGCGACATCGCCTGTCGCATCGGAGGCGAGGAGTTCGTCGTCCTCCTCTCCCACGCCGACCATGCCGAGGCCGGGCAGTGGGCCGAGGCGTGGCGCAAGAAGGTCGAGGCGCTCGACGTCGAAACGGGACGCCCGCCGGGCACGGCGGGAGGCCATCTCCGGTTCACGGTGTCGGCCGGCGTCGCCACTGCGTCCCTCGACGGCCACGACCCCACCCAGCTGCTCGCGGCCGCCGACGCCGCCCTCTACCGAGCCAAGCAGGCTGGGCGCAACTGCGTGCGGTCGGCTCGGGCGACGGGAGCGGGTCGGTCCGCCCCGGGCGCTCTCGACGACGGGGCGCTTTCGCTGTCGACCCCGCCGGCCGAGCCTGCGAGCCAGTAGCCCCCTCCAGAGACCTCCGCCACGCCCATCGGCGGGCCGGCACGCCCATCTGGGCCGTCCTCCGTCCCCTGCCACCTGGTGGGACACCGGAGCCGGCGACAGAGACGGCCGGCCCCAACCGTGCGGGCCGGCGGTGCCGGCGGTGCCGGCGGTGCACCCGGGAGCATGCCTCGAAGCCGGTCAGTGGTGGAACGCGCTCCGCCGCTTGCCGTCGGCGGTCGCCCGACCCCCAGCGCGCTCGCCGAGCTCGGCGACGACGTTCCCGAGGTCGGAGACCAGCAGCTCTGCCAGGTTCCGACTGAAGCCGTTGCGGACGACGACACGCAGCACGGACACGTCCTCAAGCCCCTCGGGCATGGCATAGGCGGGTACCAGCCAGCCGTGCGCCCGCAGCGCGTCGGAGACGTCGTAGACCGAGAAGCGGTCCTCGCCGTCGGCCATCCGGAAGGCGACGACAGGGAGATCGGAGCCGTCCGACACCAACGCGAAGGGACCGAGCCGCGCCACCTCGCCTGCGACCCAGCGTGCCGTGTCGCGGCACGCCTGCTGCACGCGAGTGAACCCGTCGGTCCCGAGCCGGACGAAGTTGTAGTACTGCGCGACGACCTGCGCACCCGGACGGGAGAAGTTGAGCCCGAAGGTGGGCATCGAGCCTCCGAGGTAGTCCACGTCGAAGACGAGCTCGTCGGGGAGCGCGGCGGGCGAGCGCCACACGGCCCAACCCACGCCGGGGTAGACGAGGCCGTACTTGTGCCCGGACGCGTTGATCGACTGCACCCGCGGCACCCGGAAGTCCCACACGAGGTCGGGGTCGAGGAACGGGGCGACGAAACCGCCCGATGCTGCGTCCACGTGGATGGGGACGTCGACGCCCGAGGACGCTGCGAGCCCGTCGAGGGCGGCGGCGATGTCGGAAACGGGCTCGAAGGTGCCGTCGAAGGTCGAGCCCAGCACGGCCACGACCCCGATGGTGCGCTCGTCGCAACGGGCCGCCGCGCCCTCGGGGCTCAGGTGCGTGCACGACGCGTCGACCGGGACGAGCCGCGCCTCGACGTCCCAGTAGCGGCAGAACTTCTCCCAGCAGACCTGCACGTTCGCGCCCATCACGAGGTTCGCCCCATCGGTCGGCAGTCCCGCCTCCTTGCGACGCGACCGCCAACGGTGGAGGAGCGCGAGCCCACCGAGCATGCAGGCCTCGCTCGAGCCCGTGGTCGACGTGCCGGTCGCCTCCTCGGTCTCTTCGGCGTGCCACAGGTCGGCGAGCATGGCAACGCAGCGCTTTTCGAGCTCGGCCGTCTGGGGGTACTCGTCCTTGTCGACCATGTTCTTGTCGGCGCACTCGTCGATGAGGGCGCGCGCCTGGGGCTCCATCCAGGTGGTGACGAAGGTGGCCAGGTTGAGCCGGGCGTTGCCGTCGAGCATGAGCTCGTCGTGGACGATCTGGTAGGCGGTGTCCGGGTCCATGCCGTCGGCGGAGAGCCGGTACCGAGGGAGCTCGGCCGTCTCGCCGCTCCGGGAGAACTGGGGTCGGAAGCCGATCGTGGCATCCGCGTGCTCGGCTCGGACGTTTCGGTGGAGCGCCATGGGCGGAGGCTACCCGGCTGCCGCCGCCGGTCCTCGGCGCCCCCGCCGGGCGCGTTCGCGCCGACCCGTCAGCGAGCGCGGTTCCCTGACCGGTCCCGCCGGAGGTGCGGTGTACGCTCCACCGATGGACCCCTCGCCTCGCCACGACGCCAGCCGAGCCGCCGATGGGTGAGCCGCTCCACCCGGCGCCCGGTCCCGTCCTGGTCGTCGACTACGGCGCCCAGTACGCGCAGCTGATCGCCCGACGCGTCCGCGAAGCGGGCGTCTACAGCGAGATCGTCCCCCACACGCTTCCCGTCGCCGACCTCCTCGCCCGGAACCCGTCCGCCGTCGTGCTCTCCGGCGGCCCGGCCAGCGTCTACGCCGAGGCGGCGCCTCGTCCCGACCCCGCGCTCTTCGCCGCCGGCGTCCCCGTCCTCGGCATCTGCTACGGCTTCCAGGCCATGGCGGCTGCGCTCGGGGGCACCGTCGAGCGCACCGAGGGCTCCGAGTTCGGGCGCACGCCCGCCGACGTCGTGGCAGGGACGCAGCTCCTCGCCGGGGTACCCGACCGTCACCACGTCTGGATGTCGCACCGAGACGCCGTCACCGGCCTGCCACCGGGGTTCCGCGTCATCGCCTCGACACCCGGTGCCCCCATCGCCGCCTTCGAGAAGCCCGAGGCCCGCCTCTACGGTGTCCAGTGGCACCCCGAGGTCGCCCACACCGAGCACGGCCAGCAGGTCCTTGCCCGGTTCCTCCACGACGCGGCGGGCATCGAGCCGACGTGGACGACCGAGTCCATCATCGACGAGGCCGTCACCTCGATCGCCGAGCAGGTCGGCCGCCGCCACGTTCTCTGCGCGCTCTCCGGCGGGGTCGACTCCGCCGTCGCCGCCGCACTGGTCCACCGCGCCGTGGGATCGCAGCTCACCTGCGTGTTCGTCGACCATGGGTTCCTCCGGGCTGGCGAAGTCGCTCAGGTCGAGCGCGACTTCGTCCGGGCGACCGGGGTGAGCCTCGTGTCGGTGGACGCCCGGCAGCGCTTCCTCGATGCCCTGGACGCGCTCGACGACCCCGCCGACCCCGAGGCGAAGCGCAAGGCCATCGGGCGCGAGTTCATCCGGGTCTTCGAGGAGACCGCGGCGCGCATCATCCGCGAGCAGGGGCACACCGGCGAAATCGACCTGCTCGTGCAGGGGACGCTCTACCCCGACGTCGTCGAGTCGGGCGGCGGGGACGGCGCGTCGGTCATCAAGACCCATCACAACGTCGGGGGCCTGCCCGAGGACCTCTCCTTCGAGCTGATCGAGCCGCTGCGCAAGCTCTTCAAGGACGAGGTCCGTGCCGTCGGGCTCGAGCTCGGGCTCCCCGAGGAGCTCGTCTGGCGCCAGCCGTTCCCCGGCCCGGGGCTCGCCATCCGGATCCTCGGCCGGGTCACCGAGGAGCGGCTCGCCATCCTGCGCCGGGCGGATGCCATCGTCCGCGAGGAGCTGACGGCGGCCGGGGTCGACCGGACGGTGTGGCAGTGCCCCGTGGTCCTGCTCGCCGAGGTGCGCTCGGTGGGCGTCCAAGGCGACGGTCGCACCTACGGCCACCCGATCGTGCTCCGCCCGGTGAGCAGCGAGGACGCCATGACGGCCGACTGGTCCCGGCTCCCCGACGACCTCCTCGCCCGGATCTCGAACCGCGTGACCAACGAGGTCGGCGAGGTCAACCGCGTCGTGCTCGACATCACGAGCAAGCCGCCGGGGACCATCGAGTGGGAGTGACGACGCCGGTCGAGGCACACACCGGACGCGCCGGGGGCCCGGCACTGGCGCACCGGGCCCCCTGACCGAGGTCAGCAACGGCAACCCCGGCTCACCCGGGGCACAGCGGTCAGCCGATGGAGAGCCCCCGTGCCGCCGTGAACCGCTCGGCGACGTCGGACCAGTTGACGATGTTCCACAGGGCGCCGATGAAATCGGCCTTCACGTTCTTGTACTGCAGGTAGAAGGCGTGCTCCCAGACGTCGAAGACGAGCAGGGGCACCGACCCGTTGCCGATGTTGCCCTGGTGGTCGTAGACCTGCTCGACGACGAGCCGCTTGCCGAGGGGCTCCCAGGCGAGCACGCCCCACCCGGAGCCCTGCACGGTGGTCGAGGCCTGGGTCATCTGGGCGCGGAAGGCGTCGAACGACCCGAAGTGCTCGTCGATGGCCGAGCCCAGCGCGCCGTCGGGCTTGTCACCCCCGTCGGGCGAGAGGTTCCGCCAGAAGATGGAGTGCAGCACGTGGCCGGAGATGTTGAAGGCGAGCGTCTTCTCGAGGCCGACGATGGCGCCGTACTCTTCCTTCTCACGCGCCTCGGCCAGCTTGTCCAGCGTCGTGTTGGCCCCCGCCACGTAGGCAGCGTGGTGCTTGCCATGGTGGAGCTCGATGATCTCGCCGGAGTAGTGCGGCTCCAGTGCGCCGGGGTCGTACGGCAGGTCGGGCAGGACGTACGCAGCCATCGTCACTCCTCTTCGCTCTCGGTGCTTCGTCGGGTTGCTCGACCCAGCGTAGTGCGGGTGCCCCGCGCCGGTGACGGCGAGCCAGGCAGGTGACCGCCTGCCTCACCCAGGGCTTGCACCAACGGCGCGGTCCCGGCTCGCCACCCGGGCATCCACGACGCACGTCGGCAGCACCCGCCGGGTCACACCGCCGGGTCACACCGCCGGGTCGCGCCGGAGCACGGCGTCGAGATGGTCGGCGACCGGCTCGTCGCCGACACCGAGGCGAACCACCACCCGCAGGACGGAGCCACCGTCCTCGATCGAGAAGGACCGTTCCACCACCCGGACGGCGCGAGCCGTCGCCGTCACCAGCACGCCTGCCGGCCGGAAGGCCAGCGTGCGTCCCGACCAGACGCCGACGTGCGCCTCGGCGATCCCGGTCGGCTGGGCTACCACCAGCTCGAGGCCGAGGCCGGTCGCCCGGAGGTAGCCGACCTCGCCGTGCAGCGGCGTGCCGTCCACCGCCGACCACGTCTGCTGGCGGTAGGCCAGGAACGGACGGCCGGTCGCCGTGAAGGTCGCCTCTTCGCGGTAGCGGAACGGCGGACGGCCGGCGAGCCGTCCTGTCCCCTCCCCCGCCCACCGGCCCACCAGGGGGCGGAGGGGCTCCGCGCCGACAGGGACCAGGTCGTCGTCCACGTCGGTGAGGCTACCGGCTAGGCACGGCACCGGACCTCACCGTGGAGCACGGCGAACCACCCCGCTGGTGACGCCGACCACCGGCGCCAGCCCTCGGCGAGCTCCTCCAAGTCGCCGCGCCGGGCGAGCCCGGCGGCGAGCGCCTGGTCGGCGACGGCCGAGGCAGTGATGCGCTCGGCCCACAGCCCGCCCCAC
>JAJZJT010000074.1 GCA_021809995.1 Actinomycetes bacterium | reverse complement strand
CTTCGCCCAGCTCGCTGCCGCCGCCGAGGACGGCCAGATCGTGCGCCACGCCGGCGAGCTGGTCCGGGCAGCGCGACGGGCCGGGGTGCCCGTCGTCCATTGCACAGCCGAGCTGCGCGCCGACGGCGCCGGCTCGGCGGCGAACTGCCGGCTGCTCGCCGCCGCGCTGCGCCACCCCGACCACGTGACGGTGGGCAGCCCGGGGGCGGCACTGGTCCCCGAGCTCGGCCCGGAGCCCTCCGACCTCGTCTGTCCACGGCTCCACGGCGTCTCGCCGTTCACCGGCACGCCGCTCGACCGGTGGCTGCGCAACCTCGGCGTGACGGCGGTCGTGGTGGCTGGGGTGTCGCTCAACGTCGGCGTCCTCGGGCTGGTCGTCGAGGCGGTCAACCTCGGCTACGAGGTCGTCGTGGTGGAAGACGCCGTCTGCGGCGTCCCCGAGACGTACGCCCGGGCAGTCCTCGACCACACCGTGTCACTGCTCGCCACGGTCGCGCCCGTCGCCGACGTGGCGGCGCACTGGGAGGGGTGGACCGGCTTCGGAGCCGACCTGCCTCGGGGTTAGCCGGCGTCGTCGTCCGACGGGCGGGCGTGCTCCCACAGCATCGTGGTCCCCTCCTCGGCGCCGAGGACGGCAACCCGCGGGTCCCGCTTGTCGATGTGGCCGATCAGGCCGTGGTAGATGCCGTAGCCGACGAGCTCCTGCAGTCGTGGCGAGAACCGCCCGACCAGGTCGACCGGCAGACCGAGCTGCTGGTTCTCCTGCTCCTCGATGCGCGCCGCGTGGTCGGCGACTTCGCCCGGGCTCAACCGTCGGACCCGATCGCCGGTCGCGCTCGTCGCGCCCATGCCCGCCCCTCCCCCGGTGCCGGCTGCGCCCCTCGTTGCCGAGCCTAGGCGGGTGCAGGTGACAGGGGCACGCTCACGCTGTCCGTGTGCCGTCGAGGCGGATCTGCGCGTTGGTCGGGAGCTCCTCGACGACGATCTCGGGAACCGGGAAGTTGAACGGCTGGTACTTCGGCTTCGCCGACTGGCGGTACCGGGTCGTCGAGTGGACGGGGTCGCGGTCGAACTCGGGGATCACCTTCGTGCCGAAGACCTCGAGCATCTCGAGGACCTCCTCGTGGGCCATCGAGTCCGACGGGAGCCCGAAGACGAGCTGGTCGCAGCCGACGCCCTGGTACCGCTCGGCCTGCTCGGCCACTTCGTCGGGCTCGCCGCAGAGCAGCCAGCCCCCGGCGATCAGGCGGTCGAGCATCTCCTCGTCGGCGATGGTGGTGGGCCGCTCGGGCCACACCGGGACGTTGTCGGCATGCGGGATCGTGTCGTGGTAGTTGCACACGAGCGAGTAGAGGTAGCCGCGACCGGGCCGTAGCGCCACCTCGCGAGCCCGCTTGCGGTCGCTCAGGCAGATGACCGCGTTGGTCATCATCACGTTGTCGTTCAGGTACTGCCCGAGCGGCTCGGTGCAGCCGGCGACGCCCTCCTTGTACGCCTCGATCCGGCCCTTCAGGTTGTAGACGGGCTCGAAGTTGAAGGCGATCGCACCGATGCCGAGCTCTCCGGCCTGGGTGAAGGTGGCCGGGTTGCCGCACCCGACCCAGATGGGCGGGTGGCCGACGCCGTACGGCTTGGGCAGCACGTTATGGGGGTAGGGGACGGTGAAGTGCTCACCTTCGAAGCTGTAGTCGCGCTCCTCCCACATCCGGGGTATCTCGCGGATGACCTCGTTCCACTCGGACTTGGTCGAGTTCTTGTCGAGGATGTTGAAGGTGGCGATCTCGTGACTGCCGGCCCCCCGGCCCGTCCCCCACTCGAAGCGCCCCTCGGTGACGTGGTCGAGCACGGTCACCCGCTCAGCCGAGCGCACCGGGTGGTTGACGCGCGGGGAGAGGTTCATGATGCCGGTGCCCAGGTGGATGCGCTCGGTGGCCGAAGCCAGGTAGCCCATCACGACCTCGGGCGCCGACAGGTGGCTGTACTCGGTGAGCGAGTGGTGCTCGCCCAACCACGCGTACTTCCAGTTGTGCTTGTCCGCCTCGACCACGTACGCGATCTCGCGGCGGAACATCTCGTGCTCGCACGCGGGGTCGTGGGCGGCCGGCCCCGGGACGTACCCGTTCAGGAACACGCCGAACTCCATCACGGTCTCCTTCCGTGGGGCTGCGGACCTGTCGGCACGGTACCAGGCTGCGGTCGAAAATGCAACGTGTTACAGTTTTTTTGTCGGCGACCCGCTCCGGGCACAGGGCGGGCCCGCCGGGGCGCTGTGCCCGCTGTGCCCGCTGTGCCCGCCGGGGCGGCTGGGTCGAGCCGCCGACAGCCGACAGCCGACAGAACGAGGGGACGAGGAGGGGGATCGTGGAGACCGTCGATGCGCTCGTCCGGCTCCGGGCCGGGGACGACCGCCCCGGGCTGGCCTTCGGCGACAGCCGGTGGACGCACGCCGAGGTGACGGCGGCCCAGGCCGCACGGGCCTCCCTCCTCGCCCAGCTCCGCCGACCCGGTCCCTTCCACGTAGCCGTGCTCCTCGACAATGTCCCCGAGTACGTCTACTGGCTCGGCGCGGCCGCCCTCGCCGGCGCCGTCCTCGTCGGGGCCAACCCGACGCACCGAGGCGACGAGCTCGTGCGCGACCTCACCCACACCCAGTGCCAGCTCCTCGTCACCTCGGCCGCCTACCTTCCCCTCCTCGCCGGGCGAGACCTCGGCGCCGCCCTCGGCGCCGACCGCATCCTGGTGGTCGACGGAGCCGGCCCGGTGGGCGCGCCCGACTACGGCGACCTCCTCGCCGCCCACCGGGGCGCCCCCCTCCCCGACCCCGCCTCCACGGAGATCACGCCCGACACCCTCGGCCTGCTGCTGTTCACGTCGGGGACCTCCGGCGCGCCCAAGGCGTGCCGGTGCACACAGGGTCGCCTCGCCCGGATCGGCGCCGTGGTCGCCCAGATGTTCGCCCTCGGTCCCGACGACGTCTGCTACCTCGCCATGCCCCTCTTCCACTCGAACGCGCTGATGGCCGGGTGGGCTCCGGCGCTCGCCGCCGGCGCCGCCGTGGCCCTGCGGGAGCGGTTCAGCGCCAGCCGGTTCCTCGACGACGTCCGCGCCTACGGGGCCACGTACTTCAACTACGTCGGCAAGCCCCTCTCCTACGTCCTCGCCACCCCCGAGCGTCCCGACGACGCGGACAACCCGCTGCGGCGGGCGTTCGGCAACGAGGCCGCCGCAGCCGACGTCGTCCGCTTCGCCGCCCGGTTCGGCTGCCACGTCCAGGACGCCTACGGCTCCACAGAGGGCGGCGCGTCGGTCCAGCGCACGCCGGACACCCCGCGAGGCGCCCTCGGGCACGCCAGCCCCCAGACGATCGTGGTCGACCCGGCGACCGGCGAGGAGTGCCCTCGCGCCCGCTTCGACGAGCACGGCCGCCTGGTCAACGCCGAAGACGCCATCGGCGAGCTGGTCAACACCGCCGGCGCGTCGGGTTTCGAGGGGTACTGGTGCAACGACGACGCCGAAGCAGCCCGGCTCCGTGGCGGCTGGTACTGGACCGGCGACCTCGCGTACCGCGACGAGGCCGGCTTCGTCTACTTCGCCGGGCGCGACCACGACTGGCTGCGGGTCGACGGCGAGAACTTCGCGGCGGCGCCCGTCGAGGACGTGCTCCAGCGCTTCGACGGCGTGGTGCTCGCCGCGGTCTACGCCGTCCCCGACGAACGGGCCGGCGACCAGGTCATGGCCGCGCTCGAGCTCCGGCCAGGGGCGTCCTTCGACCCCGACGCGTTCGCCGCCTTCCTCGCCGCGCAGGACGACCTCGGCACCAAGTGGGCCCCCCGGTTCGTCCGGGTCGGCCCGCTGCCGGTCACGGCCACCACCAAGGTCCTCACGCGCCAGCTGCGTGCCGAGCGGTGGCGGTGCTCGGACCCCGTGTGGTGGCGCCCCGGACGCGGCGCTCGCTTCCGGCTGCTCACCGCGGCGGATGCCGAGGCACTCGACGACGCCCTCGCTGCCCGTGACGCGGGCTGAGCGGCGGAGCGGGCCTCGGGCGCACCGGGGGGCCCGCTCACCAGCGTCCTCGCTCACCCGCTGACCCCCGCGAGCCCATCGGCCGGACGAGGGGACCTGCGGCCGGACGAGGGGACCTGCGGCCGGACGAGGGGACCTGCGGCCGGTCCCGCCCCGGGGGCTACCGGTCGACGCCGAGGACGAGGCCGGACGTCGGCACGCCGGTCCCCGCCGTCACGAGCACGTGCTCGACGTCGGGCACCTGGTTGACCGAGGTACCTCGGACCTGGCGCACCCCCTCGGCGATGCCGTTCATGCCGTGGAGGTAGGCCTCGCCGAGCTGGCCACCGTGGGTGTTGACAGGCAGCCCGCCCCCGAGCTCGATGTTGCCGTCGGCCACGAAGTCCTTGGCCTCGCCCCGCCCGCAGAAGCCGAGCTCCTCGAGCTGCATGAGCACGTACGGCGTGAAGTGGTCGTAGAGGACCGCCGTCTGGACGTCGGTCGGCGTGAGCCCCGAGGTCTCCCACAGCTGGCGCGCCACGACGCCCATCTCGGGGAGCTCGTCGAGGTCTCCGTCGTAGTACGACGTCATCATCTCCTGGGCACGCCCTGCGCCCTGCGCCGCTGCCTCGACGACCACCGGGGTGGTGGGCAGGTCACGAGCCCGCTCGCGCGACGTGACGACCAGGGCCTGGCCTCCGTCAGTCTCTTGGCAGCAGTCGAGGAGCCGGAGCGGCTCCACGATCCACCGTGACGCCTGGTGGTCGGCGAGCGTGATCGGCTTGCCGTAGAACCAGGCCCGGGGGTTGGTAGCGGCGTGCCGGCGGTCGGCCACCGCCACCCGGCCGAGGTCCTCGGTGGTCGCCCCGCTCAGGTGGAGGTAGCGCCGGGCCGTCATGGCCACCCACTGGGCCGGCGTGAGGAGGCCCTGGGGGGCGTACCAGCTGAACTGGGCCGTCTCGGCGGTCGGCTGGGGGAGCCGCCCCTGCACCCCGGCCCCGAAGCGGTTGCCCGAGCGCTCGTTGAAGGCCCGGTAGCACACGACGACGTCGGCCACGCCGGCCGCCACGGCCAGCGCCGCCTGCTGCACGGTGGCGCACCCCGCTCCTCCGCCGTAGTGGACCCGACTGAAGAACGTGAGCTCGCCGATGCCCAGGCTGCGGGCCACCTCGATCTCGGGGTTGGTGTCGGCGCTGAACGTCACCAGCCCGTCGACCTCGGACGGGGCGATGCCGGCGTCGGCCAGCGCGGCGTCGACTGCCTCGGCGGCGAGGCGGAGCTCGCTGCGCCCCGAGTCCTTGGAGAACTCCGTCGCCCCGATCCCGACCACGGCGGTCCTTCCGGCGAAGGCGTGGGCCCGGCTCATGACGCGCCCCCCGTCGCCCCGGCGGCCGTCCCCGCCGGCAGCCGCACCCGCACGGTGCCGGTGACGTGGTCCCCGAGCCCGTTCGCCCCCCGCACCGACAGCTCGACGCCGCCGCGCCCGTCGTCGCCCGGGGCGTCGTCGCGCCCGGTCACGGCGCCCGAGAAGGTGAGGACGTCGTCGGGGTAGTTGGGCACGCCGAGGCGAATGGCGACGTCGGTGACCAGGCCGCCCGGACCGGTCCAGTCGGTGACGTACCGCCCGACCAGCCCGTTGGTGGTCAGGATGTTCATGAAGATGTCCCGCGAGCCCCGCTGCCGGGCCAGCACCGGGTCGTGGTGGACGTCCTGGTAGTCGCGCGAGGCGATCGCCCCGGCCACGATGAGCGTCCGCGTGACCGGCACCACGAGCTCGGGCAAGGCGTCCCCCACCGCCACCTCGTCGAAGCGCCGGGTCGGTGCGCTCACGCCAGCGCTCCGGCGCGCACGTCGGCGACCAGCTGGCGGCCCAGGGCGGCGAGCTCGGCGCCCGGGCTGCCGAGGAGGAGCTCGACCTGCTTGCCCCAGAGGAAGTAGCGGTGGACCGGGTAGTCGACATCGGCGCCCATGCCGCCGTGGAGGTGCTGGGTGGCGTGGACGACCCGCTGCCCGGTGTCCCGGGCGAACCACGCGGCCACCGACACCGCCCGCCGGGCGTCCAGGCCCGCGTCGAGGCGCCACGCCGCCTGGAGCATGGTCACCCGGAGCACGTCGGTGCCGATGGCGGCATCGGCGGCCCGCAGCTTGACCCCCTGGAAGGTGGCGAGCGGTCGGCCGAACTGCACGCGCTCGTTGAGGTACGCAGCGGTGCGGGCGAGTGCGCCCTCGGCCACGCCCAGCTGCAGGGCGCTGAGCCCGACCCGTGCCCGGTCGAGGGCCCAGGCGAGGACCTCGGCGCCGCGACCGGGGTCTCCCTCGGCGAGGAGCCGTTCGGCGTCGACGAAGACGTCGTCGAGATGGAGGTGCGGGTGCACGCCACGGTCGGTCGTCTCGGCCCGCTCGAGGCGGACGCCCGGCCCGGTCGGGTCGACCACCCCCACGACCACACCGTCGCCCAGGGCGGCCGGCACGAGGACGGCGTCGGCCACGTGCGCAGCGGGCACGGCCAGTGCTCGCCCGGTGAGGCGGACGCCCGAGCCCGTCCGCTCCGCCCGCACGGCGGGACGGCCCGGGCCGCCGGCGGCGCAGTCGGCGGCGACGTCTGCGAGGGCAGCGGTGAGCACCACGGTGCCGTCGACCACCCCGGCGAGCAGCTCACCGGCCAGGGTGTCGCTGCCGAAGCGGTCGAGCGGCTGCGCCCCGAGCACCGCCGTCGCCCACAGCGGCACCGGGGCGACGCACCGGCCCTGGGCGGCGAGGACGAGGGCGAGCTCGACCATGCCCAGCCCCCCACCGCCGTGCCGGGCCGGTACGGCCACGCCCAGGAGGTCCGCCCGGGCCAGCTGGTCCCACAGCACTCGGTCGAAGCGCTCGGGGGTCGCCTCCACCTCGCGGACGCGCTCGGGGGTCGCCGAGCCGTCGAAGACGGCGGCAGCGGCCTGTCGGACCGCCTCCTGGGCCTCGGTCAGCGTGAAGTCCATCAGGCGCCGGCTCCTTCGGGTGCAGGGACGAAGACGGGCAGGGCCAGGTCGGCGTCGAAGTGCTCGACGCGGGCCTCGACCGCCATCCCGATGGTGACCTCGTCGGGTGCGATCCCCGACACGTTGGCGACGAGACGCGTCCCCTCCTCGAGCTCGACGAGGGCCACGACGAGGGGGTAGTCGAAAGCGGGGACCTGAGGGTGGTGGTTGACCACGAAGCTGAAGATGCGCCCGCGACCCGACGCCTCGACGGTGTCCCACTCGAAGGAGCGGCAGCGGCCGCACGCCGGCCGCGGCGGGTGGCGCAGCGTGCCGCAGGCCCGGCACCGCTGGACCAACAGGGCCCCGCCCTTCGTGCCGTCGAAGAAGAACCGGTTGTCGTCGGTGAGCAACGGGCGGGGGCGGAGCGGCCGGTCGGCCTGCCTGGCGGCATCCCCCCCGGCTCCCTCACCGGGACCGGTCGGCGGGTGCGGCCGGAACTTGAGGATCCGGAAGAGCATCGAGCCGACCACCTCGCCGGCCTGGTCGGAGAATTCGAGCCGGGTGGTGAGGAAGTGACCGGTACCGAGGGCGGTGGTCTTCTCGGCCGACACCGAGTCGATGACGGAGCGGACCTCGAGGTGGTCCCCGGGAACGAGCGGACGCACGTAGTGCTGCTCGCAGTTGGTGGCGACCACCGAGGTGAAGCCGGCCTCGTCGAGCAGTCCCATGATCTGGTCGGTGGCGCTCGTGCCACCGGAGCGGCCCGCGGCACGTGCCGCCTCGACCTCGAGCGTGGTGCGCAGGCCCCGCATGATCCAGGCCTGGAGCATGGTCGGCGGGGCGATCACCCCGGGCAGGCCCTGCCCACGGGCCTCGTCGTCGTCCACGTAGACGGGGTTCTCGTCCCCCATGGCCTCGACCCAGTGCCGGATCATGGGGCGGTTCACCGGGTCGGGGGCACGCAGCGCCTCACCCGCCGGCCGGCCCACGAAGGCAGCCAGGCGCTCGGCGAGCGGCCTCCCCGCCAGGGCCGAGCGCGCTGTCCCGTCGCCGCCGGCCGTCCCGTCGCTGCCGGCCGAACCGTCCGTGCTCACCGTGCCCCCCGGGTGAGGCCCAGCCCGGCCACGGCCACGATCTCGCGCTGCACCTCGTTGACGCCTCCTCCGAACGTGTTGATCTGGGCGGCTCGGGCGGCGCGCTCGAGCTCCCCCTCGAGCACGGCCCCCGGCGAGCCCGCCCGCAGGTAGCCGCCAGCGCCTACGATGCCGAGGAGGAGGCGGTAGACCTCGATGGTCGACTCGGTCCCGAACACCTTGACGGCCGACGACGCCGCCGGGCCGAGCGTCCCGTCCGCCACGTCGGCGGCCATCCTCCAGTTCAAGAGCCGCTGCCCGTCGAGCAGCGCGTACGAGCGCGCCAGGTCGAGCTGGACCCAGGGGACCTCGGCGAGACCCTGGTCGACCGCCCACCTGGCCACCTCGCCCCACAGGCGATGCGCCAATGCACCGATGGCGGCGAGGCCAACTCGCTCGTGGTTGAGCTGGCTGGTGATGAGCCGCCAGCCGCCGTGGAGCGGTCCGACGAGCGCGTCCCCGCCCACCCGGACGCCCGAGTAGTAGGTGGCGGTGGTCGACACGCCCCCGACCGTCGTGATGCGGGTGCACGAGAACCCCGGGGAGGAGGTGGGGACGAGGAAGATCGAGATCCCCTCGTGCTTGGGCGCGTCCGGGTCGGTGCGCGTGGCCAGCCAGATGTAGTCGGCCTGGTCCGCCCCGCTGGTGAAGACCTTGGCGCCGTCGATGACCCACCCGTCGCCGTCCTTCGCCGCACGGGTGGTGAGGGACGCGAGGTCGGTACCGGCCCCCGGCTCCGTGTAGCCGATGGCGAAGTTGACCTCACCGGCGAGGATGGCGGGGAGCAGGCGGGCCTTCTGCTCCTCGGAGCCGTGCCGCATGAGGGTGGGTCCCACGGTGTTCAGGGTGACGAACGGGAACGGGGCCCGCGCCCGCTGGACCTCGTCGAAGAAGACGAACTGGTCGGTGGCGGGCCGCCCCTGCCCGCCGTAGGCGTTGGGCCACCCGATGCCCAGCCACCCGTCCTTGCCCATCCGGCGCACCACGGCCCGGAAGGTGGCGCCGCCCTCGTCCTCGGCGTCGAGGCGGCGCCGCACCTCTGGCGTCAAGACCTCGGCGAAGTAGGCGCGCAGCTCGGCGCGCAGCGCCTGCTCCGCAGCCGTCTCCTCGAGGTGCATGGCACGCTCCCTCCCTCGTCGCCGTCGGTCCGCCCACGGGGACGGTGCCCGGCACGGACGCCGCGCCCCGACGGAGCTGGCGCTCGACCGGTGCCTGCGGCCCGCCTATGATAACTGATACACGTTCTAGTCTGCTGCCGGACAGCTCGCCGGGGCTGCGCTCGGCCACCGGCCTCGGGAGGGGAGCGATGGGCCATCGAGGACCGACGGCGGTCGGGCACACGGCGCACCCGCCGTGCAGGCGGGTCGCGACATGAGGTTCCACCAGGCCATCACCTTCCTGTCGGTCGACGAGTCGATCGCCCTGGCCGCCGCCTGCGACGACCTCGGGTACGCCGGCATCTTCCTCTCCGACCACCTGGTCAACCCTCGCGAGCTCCGGTCGCGCTACACCTACTCGACGGCGCCGGACGGCTCCCCGTTCTGGCCCAAGGAGACGGCCTGGCCGGACCCGATGTGCCTGGTGTCGGCGATGGCCGCCGTCACGCGCACGCTGACCTTCACGACCGGTGTCTACGTGGCCCCCGTGCGCGACCTCATCACCGTGGCGAAGACGGTGGGGACGGCCGCGGTGATCTCGCACGACCGGGTCCGCCTGGGGGTCGGCGTCGGCTGGTGCGAGGAGGAGTTCCTCCTCACCGGCCAGGACTTCCACACACGGGGCAAGCGCCTCGACGAGATGGTCGTGGCACTGCGCGCCCTGTGGCAGGGCGGGTGGGTCGAGCACCACGGCACCTTCTACGACGTCCCCGCCTGCCAGATGAACCCCTCGCCGTCTCGCCCCGTGCCGATCCTCGCCGGCGGGGACTCGGCGCCGGCGATCCGGCGGGCGGCGGCCCTGTGCGACGGGTGGGTCAACACCGGCCCCGTTCCCCCCGACGAGGCCCTCGCCCAGGCCGCCCGACTCCGGGAGGCTCGCGCCGCGGCCGGGCGCGCCGGGGAGCCGTTCTCCATCTGCCTGGCCGTCCGGGCCCGTCCCGACGTCGACCTCTACCGGCGGCTGGAGGAGGCGGGTGTCACCGATCTGTTGTGCGCACCGTGGATGGCCGTGCGCGCCGAGGCGGCGAGCTCGCCCGAGGCGCTCCTCGACGCCCGCGTGGCGGCGTGCGAGCGCTTCGCCGACGACGTGGTCGCCAAGCTGGCCTGAGCCCCTGCCGGCAGAGGGCGAGCGAGCGCACCGCACCTCCCGGTACGAGGCGCCTGCACTAGGGTCGCGGACCCGGGCGCGCGCCCAGTGCGGACGCGACCGCCCGACCGGTCGGAGGAGGGCGTGATGAAGGACATGAAGCTCGGCCTGCAGCTCGGCTACTGGGGCTCGGGCCCGCCGGCCCACGCGCCCGAGCAGGTCGCCGAGGCCGAGCGGCTCGGCTTCGACTCGGTCTGGACGGCCGAGGCCTACGGTTCCGACGCCCTCACCCCGCTGGCCTGGTGGGGGTCGCGCACCTCGAGGGTGCGTCTCGGCACTGCGCTGTGCCAGCTCTCGGCCCGTACGCCCACCGCCATGGGGATGGCCGCCATCACCCTCGACCACCTCTCGGGCGGCCGGTTCGTGCTCGGCCTCGGCGTCTCGGGCCCCCAGGTGGTCGAGGGCTGGTACGGCCAGCCCTTCGACAGGCCGCTCGCCCGGACGCGCGAGTACGTCGACGTCGTGCGCCAGGTCGTCGCCCGGAAGGCGCCCGTGACGAGCGGCGGGCCCCACTATCCCCTCCCCCACCCGGGCGGCACGGGGCTGGGCAAGGCCTTGAAGCCCATCGTCCACCCGCTGCGCGAGGAGGTCCCCATCATCCTCGGCGCCGAGGGGCCGAAGAACGTTGCCCTGGCCGCCGAGGTGGCCGACGGCTGGTTCCCGATCTTCTTCTCCCCGAACGCCATGAAGGCCTTCGAGGCATCCCTCGCCGAGGGCTTCGCCCGGCCCGGTGCGCGTCGCAACGCCGAGGACTTCGAGGTGATCGCGCTCGCGCCGACGGTCATCGACGACGACGTGGAACGGGCCGCCGACACCTACCGTCCCTTCCTCGCCCTCTACATCGGGGGCATGGGCGCCAAGTCGATGAACTTCCACTTCGACGTCTTCGCCCGCATGGGCTACGAGGCCGAGGCCCGCGCCGTCCAGGACCTCTACCTCGAGGGCCGCAAGGACGAGGCGGCCGCCGCTGTGCCCACGTCACTGGTCGAGGACGTCGCCCTCATCGGTCCGAAGGAGAAGATCCGCGACGACCTCGAGGCCTGGCGCGAGTCGATCGCCACGACGCTG
>JAJZJT010000073.1 GCA_021809995.1 Actinomycetes bacterium | reverse complement strand
GCGGGAGCGGCCGACGGGGCGCCGAGGCCGGCACTGGCGGCGCCGAGCTCGTGTCCGGCAGCGGCGGGCGCGGCGCAGCTCACCGGGGCCGATACGCCGGCCGGGTTTGCTCAGGCGTACAACCTCGACTCCCTCTTCGCCCAGGGCCGGGTGGGCAAGGGCGTGACGATCGGGCTCGAGGAGTTCGAGCCGTACGACCCCTCCGACGTCGCCGCCTACGAGACGTGCTTCGGACTGTCGGTGCCGGTCACGGACGTCCCGGTCGACGGTGGCCCGGCGGGGCTGTCCCAGTCGGGCGAGGCGGCGCTCGACATCGAGGACGCGGCCGGTCTCGCCCCGGGTGCGTCGATCGTCGTCTACTCGGCACCGGACTCTCCGGCCGGTTCCCTCGATGACCTCCAGGCGATGGTGGACGACGACCAGGCGTCGGTGCTCTCGACCAGCTGGGGGGTGTGCGACCCGCAGCTCGCCGGCGGTGCCGCTGCCGCGGAGAACTTCCTCCTCGAGCAGGCTGCCGCCCAGGGCCAGACGTTCGTGGCGGCGGCGGGCGACAGCGGCGCCGAGGGGTGTTATGGGCAGCTCCCGCCGCTGCTTGCGGACGGGAGCGTGAACCCGCAGGCGACGACGCTGGCTGTCGACGACCCGGCCGACCAACCGCTCGTGCTCGGCGTCGGGGGAACGTCGTTGCCGTCGCCATCCGACCCCGGTGGTCAGACGGCGTGGAACAACGTCGACGGGGCAGGCGGCGGTGGCGTGTCCGAGGACTTCACCATGCCGACGTGGCAGCGCGGCCCCGGGGTCGTGAGCTCGCTCTCCTCGGGGTCGCCCTGCAGGGTGCCGGCGGGTCAGTACTGCCGGGAGGTCCCCGACGTCTCCGCTGCAGCCGACCCGTCGATCGGTTCGTACCTCGTCTACTTCACGGGCGTCACGCCCACGAAGCCGTGGAAAGCCGTGGGGGGGACCAGCGCCGCCGCACCGCTCTGGGCTGCGTTGGTGGCCGACGCCGACCAGGGGTGTGCCGCATCGGTTGGTTTCGTGAACCCCGCGCTGTACGCAGCAGCGGCCGGACCGAGCGCGTCGGCGACGTTCACGGACGTCACGAGCGGCAACAACGACCCGATGGCGCTGACGGGGACGTCCACCGGAGGCAGGTACCCGGCCACCACGGGCTACGACATGGCGACCGGGCTGGGCACGCCGATCGGCCCGGGGATCGCCGCCGCCCTCCAGCCGTCCGGTGGGTGCCCGTCGCTCACCGGGCTCTCGTCGAGCTCGGGCCCGGTGACCGGAGGGCAGACGGTGACCATCACCGGCTCCGACCTCGTGGCGGGCGGTACGCCCGCCATACGCTTCGGCGCCGCCGCGGCCACGGTGACGGCCGCGGCGGCGACGTCGGTGACTGTGACCGTCCCGGCGTCGCAGGCCATCGGGCAGGTTCGCGTGACGGTGACCACGGCGAACGGAACCAGCGCGCCCGTCGCCGCCGGGACCTACACGTACCTCGGGCCGAGCTACGACCTCGTCGCCTCCGACGGGGGGATCTTCGCCTTCGGCAACGCCCAGTTCTACGGGTCGATGGGCGGGCACCCGGTCAACGAGCCGATCGTCGGCATGGCGGCCGTGCCCGGTGGCGGCGGGTACTGGGAGGTGGCCTCCGACGGGGGGATCTTCGCCTTCGGCGATGCCAGCTTCTACGGCTCGATGGGGGGGCACCCGCTGAACCAGCCGATCGTCGGCATGGCGGCCGTGCCCGGTGGCGGCGGGTACTGGGAGGTGGCCTCCGACGGCGGGATCTTCGCCTTCGGCGATGCCAGCTTCTACGGCTCGATGGGCGGCAAGCCGCTCAACAAGCCGATCGTCGGCATGGCGGCCACCCCCAACGGCGGCGGGTACTGGGAGGTGGCCTCCGACGGGGGGATCTTCGCCTTCGGGGACGCTCAGTTCTACGGCTCGATGGGGGGCCACCCGCTGAACCAGCCGATCGTCGGCATGGCGGCCACGCCCAACGGCGGCGGGTACTGGGAGGTGGCCTCCGACGGGGGGATCTTCGCCTTCGGCGATGCACTGTTCTCGGGCTCGATGGGCGGCAAGCCGCTCAACGAGCCGATCGTCGGTATGGCCGAAGTGACACCGGCGGGCCTGTCGACGACCTGAGCCAGCCGGCGCGACCGGGCCCGGTGCGGCTCCACCTGCGGAACGCGGGAGCCGGCCTACACTTGCGCCATCATGTCTGCCGCCGAGCTCGCCGCCGTCGTGGCTGCCGGGTGCTGCACCCTCTCGGTCTTGGTCGTCGTCACGGTGGTCCGCAGCCTCCGACGGCAGGTACGGGCACTCGAGCGGGTCGTGGACCAACTGGCAGCAACTGCCCTGCCACTGGTCGCCGACGCCCACCGGGTGGTCGGCCAGGCGGCCTCCGAGATGGAGCGCGTGGGTGCCGTCCTGGAGCACACGGGCTCGGTGGCGGCCACCGTCGATTCTGCGAGCCGCCTCGCCTACCGGGCCTTCGCCAACCCGGTCGTGAAGGTGCTGGCCGTGGGTGCCGGTGCGAGCAGCGGCGTGCGACAGCTGCGCCGGCCCCGACCGGAGGGCCGAGGCGCCTCCCGGACGAGCCGGGGGGGCCGCTAGCGGTGCCCCGGCGGACGGTGTGGCTGGTGACGGGCGTCGCGCTCGGCGCCGGCTCGTCGCTGTGGGCAGAGCACAAGGTGAGGCGGACGATCCGGCGCACCGCTGATGCTGTCCAGCCCGACGCCCTCGTTCGGCAGGTGGGCCGGGCCGCGCGGGACGCGGCGGACGCGGCAGGGAGCCGGGTGAGCGATGCAATCGACGCGGGACGCGTGGCGAAACGCCGCCGCGAGGCCGAGCTGTGGGCGGGCTTCGCCGCCGCCGGTCGTTCCTCGGGGCGGGACGGCGGCGGTCCCGACCGCGGACCCGACGGCGGCCGGCTGCCAGGTGACGGCGTGGTGGCGCCAGAGGCGGGGATCGAGGAGGGCGGCGACGACGTCGACGACACCTCCCGAGATGACCCCCGACCTCGTCGGCGCGCGGCGGTCGGCGGTCGGCGGAGACCGCAGCTGCGCAGGGCCGGAGCACCGGCCGCCGCCCACTAGGCTCAGCCCTCGTGACCCCCGGCCGGACGTTCGACGCCGACCAGCTACGCAGCGAGTTCACCCGCTTCTTCACGGAGCGGGGGCACGTCGCGGTGCCGTCGGCGAGCCTGATCCCTCACGATCCGACCGTGCTCTTCACGATCGCCGGCATGGTCCCGTTCAAGCCGTACTTCGTCGGCGACGAGCGCCCGCCGTGGCCGCGGGCCACCTCTGTCCAGAAGTGCTTCCGCACCCTCGACATCGACATCGTCGGGACGACGCACCGGCACTGCACGTTCTTCGAGATGCTGGGGAACTTCAGCTTCGGCGACTACTTCAAGGCCGAGGCGATCCCCTTCGCGTGGGAGCTGGTGACCGAGGTGCTGGGCCTCGACGGGGACCGCCTGTGGGTGACGGTCCACGAGAGCGACGACGACGCCGCGGCCATCTGGACCGACGGCGTCGGCGTCGACCCCGGACGTGTCCAGCGCATGGGGGAGGACAACTTCTGGCAGATGGGCGACACGGGCCCGTGCGGGCCGTGCTCGGAGCTCTACATCGACAAGGGCCCCGCCTACGGAGCCGAGGGCGGCCCCGCCCACGGCGGCCCCGAGCGCTTCGTCGAGATCTGGAACCTCGTGTTCATGCAGCTGAACCGGCTTCCCGACGGTTCCACGGAGCCGCTGCCGCGCCCGAGCATCGACACCGGAGCCGGGCTCGAACGGATCCTGCCCGTCCTGCAGGGCGTCGACTCGATCTTCGCCACCGACCTGTTCGCCCCCGTCCTCGAGGCGGCCCAGTCGCTCAGCGGGCGCCGCTACGGAGAGGACCCCACGGCCGACGTCGGCCTGCGCATCCTCGCCGACCACGGGCGGGCGATGGCCGTCCTCGTCTCCGACGGGGTCCTGCCCTCCAACGAAGGGCGCGGCTACGTGCTCCGGCGGATCATCCGCCGTGCCGTCCGGCGCGGGCGCCAGCTCGGGGTCGAGGGAGGGCTCGTCGTCCGGCTCGCCGATGCCGCCGTGGGCGTGCTCGGCGGCGCCTACCCCGACCTCGTGGCCAGCCGCGACCTCATCACCGAGGTCGTCGAGCGCGAGGAGTCGGCCTTCCTCCGCACCCTCGCCACCGGATCGGCGATCCTCGAGGCTGAGCTGGCCAAGGGCGTGCGGACCCTGCCGGGCGAGGACGCCTTCCGGCTGCACGACACCTACGGTTTCCCGGTCGAGCTCACCGTCGAGATCGCCGGTGAGGCCGGCGTCGACGTCGACCTCGCCGGCTTCGAGGCCGCCATGGCTCACCAGCGGGAGCGGGCTCGGGCCGCGGCGCGTGCGGGCCGCTCGCGGGCCGACGAGTCGACGTACCGGGACCTGCTCGACCGTCAGGGGCAGACGGTGTTCCTGGGCTACGGGCCCGACGGCTACGCCGCGCCGGCGCAGGTGGTCGCCGTCCTCGACGCCTCCGGCGCCGGCGAGCCCGGGGTCATCGAGGTCTTCCTCGACCGGACCCCGTTCTACGCCGAGTCGGGGGGCCAGGTGGGGGACACGGGGACGATCGTCACCGAGACAGGGACGGCCCACGTGTTCGACACGGTTGCCCCGCTGCCCGGTCTCGTCGCCCACCGGGCCCGCGTCACCGGCGAGCTCTTCGCCGGGCAGGACGCCCTCGCCACCATCGACGCGGTGCGGCGGGACGCCCTGCGCCGCAACCACACGGCGACCCACCTCCTGCATGCCGCGTTGCGGACCGTCCTTGGTGACCACGTCCGACAGCAGGGCTCCCTCGTGGCTCCGGACCGGCTGCGCTTCGACTTCAGCCACCGCTCAGCCGTGGCGCCCGAGGAGCTCGCCGCCGTGACGACCATGGCGAACGAGGACGTCCTCACCGACGCGCCGGTGACGGTCCTCGAGACCTCCAAGCACGAGGCCGAGGCCCTGGGGGCCCTGGCCTTCTTCGGCGACAAGTACGGCGAGCGCGTCCGGGTGGTGCAGGCCGGCCCTCACTCGGTCGAGCTGTGCGGAGGGACGCACGTCGGCGCGCTCGGGATGGTCGGCCCCATCACGGTCGTGTCGGAGAGCTCGATCGGCTCGGGGACCCGGCGGATCGAAGCCGTCACGGGTTCGTTGGCCCTTGCTCGCCTGAACGCGCGAGAGGGCCTGCTCGCCGAGGCCGCCGCACTCCTCAGGACCGAGCCCGAGCAGGTACCGGCCGCCCTCGAGCGCCTCCTCGAGCGCCAGCGCGCCGCCGAGCGCGCCCTCGAGGAAGCCGAGCGGCGCTCGCTGGCCTCGGAAGCGGCGTCCTTGGTCGCCCTGGCATCTGACGGGGTCGTCGTGGCGCGCCGGGACGGGCTCGCTGCGGACCTGGTCCGGGCACTGGCCCAGCAGGCCTGCCGGAGCGGGGGCCTGGCCGCCGTCGTCGTGGGCGGCAGTCCCGACGGGGAGCGCGCCACGCTCACGGCATGTGTCGCGGACGCGGTGGCCGCACGGGCGACCGCCCCCGAGCTCGTCGCTCTGGCCGGGCCGTTGATCGGCGGTGGTGGCGGCGGCTCGCCGGCGCTGGCGACCGCCGGCGGCAAGGACCCGTCCGGGCTGGACCGGGCGCTCGACGAGGTGCGTCGGGTCCTCGCCGGGCAGTGAGCGTCCCCGCAAGCGGCCGGGTCGTCGGTCTCGACCTCGGCAGCCGGAGGATCGGGGTCGCGGTCTCGGACAGCGGCCGCACGGTCGCCACCCCCCGGGCGACCCTCGAGCGCTCGGGGGACCGCGAGCGAGACCGCGCGGCGATGGTCGCCCTCGTCGCCGACGAAGCAGCGACGTGCGTCGTCGTGGGCCTGCCGCTCGGCCTGGACGGGCGAGAGGGTGCTGCCGCCCAGGGCGCCCGGGCGGAAGCACGGGAGCTGGCCGTCTCGCTGGCGCCCGCGGGGGTTCCCGTCGTGCTGCTCGACGAGCGGCTGACCACGGTGACGGCCCACCGGCTTCTCGCCAGTTCGGGCCTGGACGGACGGCGCCGCCGGCGTGTCGTCGACCGGTCGGCGGCGACGGTGCTGGTCCAGGCGTTCCTCGACGGGCCGGCCGGCGGCGGCGAGGTCGTCGAGCCGGAGGCGGGCTGACGTGCCGGCGCACGGCCATGCCCGGCGTGTCTCACGGTTCGGCCGGCATCCGTGGCGGCTGGGGATCGCCGCCCTCGCCGCCCTCGCCGTGCTTGTCGTCGTGGCCGCCGTCGCTTGGGTGGAGGTCGAGGCGGCGCCAGGGGGTCAGCGCGGCGCGCAGGTCATCGTGGACGTCCAGCCAGGTACCGGCACGTCGGGGCTCGCCGACGCGCTGGCCCACGACCGGGTGATCGGGAGCGCGCTCGCCTTCCGGCTGTGGAGCGCGTTCCACGACGTCCCGCTCATCCTTCCCGGCCACTACGCGTTCGACCGAGGGGAGGGGTTCGGCGCCATCGCCGCCGTGGTCGGCGACGGCCCCAACGTGTTCTCGCTGGTCGTTCCCCCCGGCTTCACCGTCTCGGAGGTCGCCCATCGGCTCGGCGAGCTGCCGGGCCACGACGGTCGCCACTTCCTTGCGCTCGCCACCGGCGGCACCGTCCGGTCCCCGTGGCAGCCGGCCGGCTCGACCAACCTCGACGGGCTGCTCGGCACCGGGACGTACCGGATCGTGCCGGGGCTGACCGACACCGAGCTGCTCGGGCAGATGATCGGGCGCTTCGACGCCGAGGCGAGCCGCGTCGGGCTGGCGGCCGGCGCGGCCAGGCTGGGGCTGACCCCGTACCAGGCGATCACCGCCGCGTCGATCGTCCAGAAGGAGGGGGTCATCCAGAAGAACCTCGGACCGGTGGCTCGGGTCGTCCTCAACCGGCTGGCCAAGGGGATGCCGTTGCAGATGGACTCGACCGTGCTCTACGCGCTGGGCCAGGACGGGGGAACCGTCACCAAGGCAGACCTCGCGTTGCCGTCGCCGTACAACTCGTACCTCCACACCGGGCTCACCCCGACACCGATCTGCTTCCCGTCGCCGGCGGCCCTCTCGGCCATGCTCTCGCCGCCTCCGGGAGACTGGCTCTACTTCGTGGTAGTGCGGGCCGACGGCACCGAGGCCTTCGCCTCGACGTTCAGCCAGCAGCTGGCCAACGAGGCCCTCGCCCAGAAGCGGGGCCTGCCGTGACGAGGCTCCAGAAGGGCTCCACCACGCTCTCGGCGCGCACGACGGTGGTCGGTGTCATCGGGATGCCCGTCGACCACTCGCTGTCGCCTCGGCTCCACAACGCCGCGTTCACCGCCCTGGGGCTCGACTGGGTGTCGGTGGGGTTCCCGGTGGCGGCCGGAGATGCCCCGACCGCGCTGGCCGGGGCGCAAGCGCTCGGCGTCCGGGGGCTGTCGGTGACGATGCCGCACAAGGAGGCCGTGGCCGACGCCGTGGAGGAGGCCACTGCCACCGTGCGTGCGCTGCACGCCGCGAACTGCGTCGATCTGGCCGACGGTCGGCTGACGGGCGTGAACACCGACGGCGCCGGGTTCGTGGCTGCTGTCCGCGAGGACGGCTGGTTCGACCCCGCCGGCGAACGGTGCGTGGTGCTGGGGGCCGGCGGCGCCGCCCGGGCGGTGGTGCTCGCCCTGGCGCAGGCGGGTGCCTCGGAGGTCGTGGTGGTCAACCGGACACGGCGCCGCGCCGAGGAGGCTGCCAGGCTGGCCGGCACGGCCGGACGCGTCGGGACGCTGGCCGAGGTGGCAGGGGCCGCGCTGGTGGTGAAGGCCACGCCGGCGGGCATGACGGGCGTGGGCGGTGCCGACCACGACGAGCGCGCCGTCCCCGGGCGGGGCCAGGTCGCCGTGGACCTCGTCTACGACCCGCCGGCGACCCCGTGGCTCGCGGCGGCCGAGGACGCGGGCGCCCGCTGCCGAAACGGTCTGGGCACGCTGCTGCACCAGGCGGCGTTCCAGCTCGAACGGTGGACCGGGCTGGAGGTCCCGCGGCTCGCCCTGTGGGCCGCCGTCTCGCCGGGTGGCCCGGCTGCCCGCGACGGTCGGTGAGGCGGTCGGGCGCCGAGGGACGCCGAGCAGGCCGCGGTAGCCTGGTCCAGATCGGATCAGTCCCGTGGTGACCTACGCTTCCCATCCCGTGGCCCGACGCAGAGCGTCGCTGGCCGGCCGGTTCGACATCGTCGTGTCGGGCACGTCGATCGCGCTCGCCGTCCTCGGGGTCGTGATGGTGTACTCGGCCACTCGCGACAAGCTGGCGCTCAGCGGGACCAACCCCCACTACTACCTCGACCGCCAGGCGGTCTTCGTGGTCATGGGCATCGTGGTCATGGTGGCGATGGCCCTCTTCGACTACCGGCGGCTCGAGCCCGTGGCGACGGTCCTCTACGTCGGCACCCTCTTCGCCCTGCTCGGCGTGTTCGTCGTCGGGTCCCACGCCCTCGGTTCCCAGCGGTGGTACTCCCTGGGCCCACTCCAGCTCCAACCGTCGGAGTTCGCCACCCTCACCCTGATCGTGGCGATCGCCACCTACTGCGCCCGAAGACCGGAAGGGCTGGTGTTCCGCGATCTCGTCCGGCTCGTGCTCATGGTCGGCGTCCCGGCGCTCATGATCATCAAGCAGCCCGACCTCGGCACCGGCATCGTGGTGAGCGTCATCCTGCTCGTCATGCTGGCCGTCGCCGGTATGCCCGGCAGGTACCTGCTGCTGCTCGTCGCTGCCGCCACGGCGGTGGTGGTCGTCGCCCTGCAGGTGGGCCTCCTGCAGAAGTACCAGATCGAGCGGTTGACGAGCTTCATCTCGCCGAACAGCGCCAGCCAGTCGGCGACCTACAACGTCACCCAGGCGAAGAACGCCATCGGCTCCGGGGGGCTCTTCGGCACGGGGGTCTTCCGGGGCGCCCAGACCAACCTCTCCTACGTGCCCTTCCAGCAGACCGACTTCATCTTCTCGGCGGTGGGCGAGCAGCTGGGCTTCGTCGGCGGCGTGGTGACGCTCCTCGTCTACGGGCTGCTCGGCTGGCGGATCCTGCGCATTGCCCAGCAGTCGAAGGACGTCTTCGGGAGGATGCTCTGCGGCGGCGTCTTCGCGCTGCTCAGCTTCTCGGTCTTCGAGAACGTCGGGATGAACATGGGCATCATGCCCGTGGCGGGCATCCCGCTGCCCTTCCTCTCCTACGGGGGCTCGGCGGCCATCGTCTTCTTCATCGCTGCCGGGCTCGTCCAGAGCGTGCACGCCCGGAGCGTCCGGTGACCGGTGACGGCGGACCCGCGGCGGCCTCGGTTGCCGCACCCGCCGAGGTGGGCGCCCACGGCGGGCCCGATGACGAGGGGACCGCACCGGCTCTCGAAACAGACGCCGGTGGGCCCGGTGCAGACGCCGGTGAGCCCGGTGCAGACGCCGGTGGAGGACAGCCTCCGGCCCGGCCCGGCGGGGGTCCCGTCCTGCGGACGGCCCTCGTGTCGTCGGTCACCCTCGACCTCCCGGCCCAGCATCCGACGGTCGTGCTTCGTGAGGTCGAGTCGCCCTGGCGCCAGCTGCAGTTCCACGTAGGGCTCCCCGACGGGACGGCGCTCGCCTACGCGGTGCGTCGGATCGACACGCCCCGGCCGCTCACGCACGAGCTCCTCGGCGACATCCTGGCCGGGTTCGACATCGACGTCGTCGCCGTGCGCCTGGTTGGGCGGCAGCAGGGCACGTACTTCGCGGAGCTCGACCTCCAAGGACGCACCGGTCGACGTGTCCTGTCGTGCCGCCCGTCCGACGCCCTCGTCGTGGCGCTCCGCCAGGCGGTGCCCGCACCGATCCTCGTGGCCGAGGCGCTCTTCGACGGCGAGGGGGACGTGCTGCCCTGACGCCGGCCCGTCGGCGACAGACGCCGGCGGGCCCCCTCAGCCGGGACGGCCCAGCGGACCCGCGAGGAGCGCGCGCCGCCGCGCCGCCACGCGTTCGTCGGCGTGGCGCTCCGCTTCGTCGATGGCGGTGCCTCCCTCGTGGGAGATGCGCATCAGGAGCGCGACCAGCACGTAGTTCGCCACGAGGGCGGAGCCGCCGTAGGAGACGAACGGCAGGGTGATGCCGGTGAGCGGGAGGAGCCGGGCGATGCCGGCGAGGATGAAGAACGACTGGAACCCGAGGATGAGGGTGAGACCCGTGGCTGCCAGCTTGGCGAACTCGGAGCGTGCCGCCTGGGCGATGCGGAGGCCGGCCCCCACGAGCAGCAGGAAGGCCACGACGATGACAGTGGAGCCGAGCAGGCCCATCTCCTCGCCGATGACGGTGAAGATGAAGTCCGTCTGGACGTTGGGGATCGTGTAGGCCGCCGCCCCGAGGCCGAGCCCGGTGCCGCCGATGCCCCCGGTCCCGAGCGAGAACCAGGCCAGGCGGAGCTGGTAGCCGGGGTCGTTCGGGGGGATCACCTTCCACGGGTCCAGCCACGTCTCGATGCGGACGTTGGTCTGGGCGAAGAGGTGGGCCGACAGGAAGGCACCGACGGCGAAGAGGACGACGCCGAGGACGAGGTAGCCGGTGCGGCCGGTCGTCACCCAGAGCATGCCGATGAAGAGCGTGAACAGGAGGGCCGAGAACCCGATGTCGTGCTCGAGGCTCATCACGGCGATGGCGAAGAGCCAAGCGAAGGCGATGGGAACGAGCGGACGCGGGTCGACGACGAGCCGATTGCCCATGCGGGCAGTGGGGATCGACAGCAGCTCGCGCTTCTCGGCGAAGTACGACGCGAAGAAGAGGCAGAGGAGGATCTTCGCGACCTCGATCGGCTGGAACTGGATGGGACCGAGCTTGATCCACAGCCGAGCCCCGTTGATGTCCTGACCGATGTGGGGGACCATCGGGCTGAGCAAGAGGAGCACGGCGGCGAGCAGGAGCAGGTAGCGGTACCGGTCGAGGTCACGTGAGCGGCGGACGAACACCAGCGTGAGCACGTAGCCGGCGACGCCGACCGCCGTCCAGGCCGCCTGGAACGGGGCGAACGAGTGGGCGGTCGCGTAGTCGATGCGGACGAGCACCGCGTAGCCGATCCCGTTCAGGAGGAACACGACCGGCAGCACCGCGGGGTGGGCGTTGGGGGCGAAGATCCGGTTGGCCACGTGCGCGCACGCTGCCAAGGCGACGATGGCCGCGAGCAGAGGCCCGAGGTCCGACGGGGCGGTGCGCGACTCGCCCTCGACCACGAGCACGTAGACGGCGACCACGATGGCCGTGGCGCCGACGAGGAGCCCGAGCTCGGTCCGGCGACGGGCCCGGGGGCTGCGCACCCGCTGGCGGGTCGCCGGGGTGGAGCGGGTCAGGACGGCCACGCCGCGATGCTACCGGTGGGTCCCCGGTGGTCGGAGGCACCCGTGAGGCGAGCGGTCCTCACCCGGCGCGGCGCTGGCGTCGGGGGAGCGGAGGCGGGGTGGCCTGGCCGGCCGCAGCCGGCCCGCGCCGTGCGCGTGGACGCCGGTTCGGC
>JAJZJT010000072.1 GCA_021809995.1 Actinomycetes bacterium | reverse complement strand
TCGAACGCGGCCCCACCGGTGGACGGCAGCGGGCTCGCCACGACGGGCGTCCCGGCCGCCATTGCCTCGACCGGAGGCAGGCCGAACCCCTCGCCCAGGGGCACGTAGGCGAGCAGCCGGGCCCGGCGGTAGAGGCCGGCGAGGACGCCCGGGGCCACGCCCCCGGCGAGGACCACCCCCCCGACGTGCCGCAGCCGGTCGCCCCACCCCGCCGGCCCGACCACGACCAGCGGCCACGGCTCGGGCAGTCGGGGCCGGGCGCGCTGGTAGGCGTCGAGCAGCCGGTCGAGGTTCTTGCGGGGCTCAAGCGTGCCCACCGCGAGCAGGAAGGACCCCTGGACGCCGTTCCGGGCGAGGAGCGCCTCGGTCGCCCGGTCGTCGGGGGGCGGCAGGTGGTCGCTGCCGTGGGGCACGACGGCCACGTCCTCCGGCGCCGCGCCGGCCTCGGTCAGCTCGGCGGCCACGACGTCGCTCGGCACGACGATGCGGCTCGCCCGCCGGAGCAGGCGCTCGAGCGCCGCCTCGTGCCACGCGCTCCCCCGCCGCGGGTACGCCTCGGGGTGCGATCGCCACAGCAGGTCGTGCACCATGGCGACCAGCGGGGCGCCGCCTCCGGACGGCGCGGCGAGGGACACGGCGTGGACGACGTCGAAGCCTCCGGGGGCCCCGAGGACCCCGGCGTCCCACAGGCGGGTGAGGACGGGGCCGGGCAACGGGACCGATCGGACGGGGAACCCGGGCCCGGCGAGCGGGTCCGGGCCCACCGCCCGCCGACGGCGCCGGCTGGCCAGCACGGTGACCCCGGGGCCGGCCCCGGGGTCCAACCGACGCAGGCCCCCGAGCAACCCGAGCGCGTAGGTGCCGATGCCCCCGGGCGCGGCGCGGCGGAGCTGCTCGGCGACGACGAGGACGCCCAGGGACCCGGCTCGCCGGGGACCCGCGGGCGGGTCGGGACGCATCGGGCTCACCGTGCCGCGTCCCGGTACAGGTCGACCATGCCGGCGGCGCACGCCTCCCAGCTGAACCGCCGGCAACGCTCGCGGCCCCGTGCCACCATGGCGTCGACCGTCGGCCCGCCGGCGAGGACGGTGGCGAGGGCGTCAGCCAGGGCGTCCGCGTCGCCCGGGGGGACGAGCACCGCGGCATCGCCCACCACCTCGGGGATGGCGCCCGCCCGCGTGGTGACCACGGGGATGCCTGCGGCCATGGCCTGGAGCGGGGGGAACCCGAAGCCCTCGTAGAGCGACGGGTAGGCGAGGACGGCGGCGCCGGCGAGGAGCGCGGCGAGGGCGCTGTCGGCGGCGTAGCCCACCCGGACGACGCGTGCCGCCGCCGGCGAGCGCGCCAGGGCGTCGTCGACCTCGCCGGCACCCCATCCCGACGCGCCGACGATCACGAGCGCGAGCCCCGGGTCCTCGGCAGCGACCCGGGCGAAGGCGGTGACCAGCGATGGATAGTCTTTGCGGGGCTCGACCGTCCCGACGGCGATCACGTAGCGGTCGGTGCCGGCGGGGAGGGCAACGCAGGCGTCCGGGTGCGGGCCCCTCCCGGCGGCTCCCGACGGGGCACCGCCCCCGGTGGGGGGGTCGGCGAGCGGGGGCACGCCGAGGTGGACCGTGCGGACACGCTCGGGCGGTGCCCCGAACGCCTCGACGACCTCGGCGGCCACGAAGTCCGACAGGGTGTGCACGAAGGCGCCCGCGGCGACCGCTCGCCGTACGAGGTCGGGGAAGACGAGGGTGGACCGATCACAGAGGTGCGGGTAGCGCAGCGGCGTCAGGTCGTGGACGCTGACCACGCGAGCGGCACGTGCCGGCGGCACCACGAAATTGGTCCCGTGGACGACGTCGTGGTGCCCGACGAACCAGTCGACGGGCGGCCACGACGTCCGGCGCCACGCTGCGTGCAGCGGGCGCGCCGGCATGGGCCGCTGGCGGACGTCGACCCCCGGCGGCACGAGGGCGTCGATACCGTGCCGGCGCCGCCAGCTCACCGCGAAGGCCGACACGTCGACGTCGTCCCGCCGGGCGAGCCCACCGAAGAGCCCGGCGACGAACGCCCCGACCCCCGTCGGGCGCCCGAGCAGCGGCGTCGCGTCGAGGGCGACGGAGAGCCGGGCGGCGTCGGACCGGTGTCCCTGGCTCGGCACGGCGAGAGCCTTGCACATCTCGACGACCGCCCACGCCTCGCCAGGTCGCCGGCACGGTCCGCCTCGCCAGGTCGCCGGCACGGGCCGCCTCGCCAGGTCGCCGGCACGGGCCGCCGGCGCTGGTGGCCGCGCCGACCCGGCGGTAGTCTCCCCGACCATGCCCGATCGTCGGCGTCCCGCCGTCGCGCCGCCGGATCGCCGGACTGGTGGCCGGCGGTGATCACCGCCCTGGCCGGCGGGGTCGGCGCCGCCCGCCTGCTGCGCGGGATGGTCGAGGTCGTCGACCCGTCGACGATCACGGCGATCGTCAACGT
Source organism: Actinomycetes bacterium (assembly GCA_021809995.1). GTDB lineage: Bacteria > Actinomycetota > Acidimicrobiia > Acidimicrobiales > RAAP-2 > JAJZJT01. The sequence continues at coordinate 9,074 of JAJZJT010000072.1, read as the reverse complement.
CGGCGACGACACCCGGCTCCACGGCCTCCACATCGCCCCCGATCTCGACACGGTGCTCTACACGCTGGCCGGGCTGGCCGACCCCGAGACCGGCTGGGGGATCGCCGGCGAGTCGTGGACGGTGATGGAGGAGCTCGAGCGGCTCGGTGGCGAGACGTGGTTCCGGCTCGGCGACCGCGACCTGGCCACCCACTGCTACCGCACCCAGCGGCTCAGCGAGGGGGCGACCTTGAGCGAGGTGACCGCCGAGCTGGCCCGGGCACGCGGGGTCCGGGTCCGCCTCCTGCCCGTCTCGGACGACCCGGTGCGCACCCACCTCGGCCTGGCCGGCGGCGGTGAGGTGCCCTTCCAGGAGTACTTCGTGCGCCTCCGTCACGACGTGGCCGTCTCCACCGTCCGCTTCGCCGGGGCCGACGAGGCGCGTCCGGCCCCGGGCGTCCTCGAGGCGGTGGACGACGCAGAGGTCGTGGTGGTGTGCCCGTCGAACCCGGTCGTCTCCATCGGCCCCGTCGTGGCGGTCCCCGGCCTCCTCGAGCACCTCGGGCGGCGGCGGGACGACGTCGTGGCGGTGTCCCCGATCGTCGCCGGGGCAGCGATCAAGGGACCGGCGGCGCGCCTGATGGCGGAGTCGGGGTTCGAGCCCTCGGTCGTCGGCGTGGCCCGCTGGTACGCGCCGTGGGCATCGACGCTCGTGGTGGACCGGGCCGACGAGGCGCTTGCACCGGCGGTCGAAGCCGAAGGGGTCCGCTGCGTGGTCACGGACGCCATCATGAGCGACGTCGAGCGAGCGGCCGGGCTCGCCGGGGCGGTCCTCGGCGCTGTCGGGAGACCGCCGTCGTGACCTCCGCCACGGGCGGCAGCCTCGCCGTCCACCCGGTCACCGGCATCGGTGCCATCTCCCCCGGCGACGACCTGGCCGGGCTCCTCGCCGAGGCACTCGGGCCGGGGTCGAGCGTCCCGGGCGGCCTCGACGATGGAGACGTGCTCGTGGTCACCCAGAAGGTGGTCTCCAAGGCCGAGGGCCGCCTCGTCGCCGTCGACCCCGACGACCCGGTGGCCAAGCGGCGAGTCGTCGAGTCCGAGGCGGTCCGGGTGGTCCGCCGACGCGGCGACCTGCTCATCACCGAGACCCGTCACGGCTTCGTCTGCGCGAACGCCGGCGTGGACCTCTCGAACGTGGACACGGGCACGGCCGCCCTGCTGCCCGTCGACCCCGACCGCTCCGCCCGGAGGCTCCGGGCCGACCTGCGACGACGGCTCGGCGTCGAGGTGGGCGTCGTCATCTCCGACACGTTCGGGCGCACCTGGCGCCGGGGCGTCACGGACGTCGCCATCGGGGTGGCCGGGGTGGCCGCCGTCGTCGACCTGCGCGGCACGCCAGATGCGACAGGCCGGGTGCTCGAGGCCACCGAGGTGTGCGTGGCCGACGAGCTCGCCGGCGCCGCCGAGCTCGTGATGGGCAAGGACCGCGGCGTGCCCGCTGCCGTCGTCAGGGGCGTGGTGCCGACCTGGCTGCGGGACGGCTCGGTGGCCGACGAGATCGTCCGCCCCCCGTCGGAGGACCTCTTCCGCTGAACGCAGGTCGGAGCGTCCGGCTTCACCTGGTTGCCGGAGGACCCTCCGTGTGCTCCCGGAGGTGCTCCAGGACGGCCCGCACCCCCTCGGCGAGCGGCGTCCACGCCTTCCAGCCCAGCTGCATCGCCGCTCGCGACGGGTCGAGGCTGCAGCGCTGCAGCTCGCCGGGGCGCGCCGGGGCGTAGCGGGGCTCGAGGTCCACACCGACCTGCCGGGCCACCTCCGCGTAGAGCGCGTTGACGGACGTCTCGCGCCCGGTGCCGACGTTGCAGACGAGCCCCCCGCCCTTCGTGACGGCTCGCACGAACGCGTCGACGGCGTCGTCGACGAAGACGAAGTCGCGGGTCTGGGCACCGTCGCCGAAGATCGTCACCGGCTCGCCGGACAACAGCCGTTGGCCGAAGACCGCCACCACGCCGGCCTCGCCGTGGGGGTCCTGGCGGGGGCCGTAGACGTTGGCCAGGGCAAGCGCCGAGAACTCGAGCGCGTGGAGCTCTCGATAGGCGACGAGGTAGTCGATCGCCGCCTTCTTCGAGACGCCGTAGGGGGAAAGGGGCCTCGTGGGGAGCGACTCCCGGAACGGGAGGTCCGACGGATCGGGCTCGCCGTAGAGCGTCCCGCCGCTGGCGGCGAAGACGACGCGGCCGCAACCGGCCGCCCGAGCCCCTTCGAGGACCCGAAGCGTGCCGAGCACGTTGACGTCGGCGTCGCGCACCGGGTCGGCGACCGACAGCCTCACATCGGCCTGTGCAGCGAGGTGGAACACCACGTCGGGACGGCGCAGGGCGAGCACGTCGACGACCTCGGGCGAACGCACGTCGAGGTGGTGGACGGTGAGGCGGCGGCCACCACCCGCACGCGCCTCCGCCAGGTTGACGAGGGAACCGGTCGACAGGTCATCGACCACGTCCACGGTCGCACCTTCGGCGAGGAGGCGGTCGACGAGCGTCGAACCGATGAAACCGGCGCCCCCGGTCACCAGCGCCCGCACCGATCAGGCTCCTTCAGGCACCCGCGCACCCTCGAGCTTGGTCCCCGCCGGCACGACGACGTCGGCACCGACGACCGATACTTCTCGCAGCGTGCACCGCTGGCCGACGGTCGCCCCGGGGCCCACGATGGACCGCTCGACGGTCGCCCGCGCCGCCACGCGCGCCCCGGGAAGCAGCACCGAGCCGCTCACGGTAGCGCCAGCCTCCACCGTCGCACCGGCGCCGACAACCGATCCGTCGACGACGGCCCCGGCCGCGACGACGCAACCGGCGCCGAGCAGCGACGTCGACACCGACGCGCCCACGGCGTCGACGGCACCCGTCCGCCAGACCCCCTGCCCCAGGGCCGCGTCCTGGATGGCCCCGGGAGCGGGCGGCGTGCCGCGCCGGCCGCGCAGCAGGTCGTCGTGGGCCCGCAAGTACGCCTCGGGCGTGCCGGTGTCGAGCCAGTAGGCGTCCGAGCCCCGGGCGTAGAGCCCCCCCGACTCGACGAGCGCCGGGAACGTCTCGCGCTCGATCGAGACGCGGCGACCCTCGGGGATCCGGTCGAGGACGCTCGGCTCGAGGACGTAGGTGCCGGCGTTGATGAGGTTGGTCGGCGCCTGGTCGCGCCGCGGCTTCTCGATGAACGCCGTCACCCGGCCCGACGCATCCGTCGGGACCACGCCGAAGGCGGACGGGTCGGCGACCGGTGTGAGGGCGATGGTGGCGACGCCACCCCGATCGCGGTGGAACCGGACCAGCTCGTCGAGGTCGAGGTCGGCGAGCACGTCGCCGTTCACGACCACGAACGTCGCGTCGACTCCGGCATGGACGGCGGCGAACCGGACGGCACCGGCCGTGTCGAGCGGCGTCGGTTCGACGGCGTAGGTGACGGCCACGCCGGCGACGACCCCGTCGGGGTACGCGTTGAGGAAGGCGTCCGGCCGGTAGCCGAGGGAGAGCACGGCATGGTCGACACCGTGGGGGGCGAGCTGCCCGAGCACTCGCTCGATCATCGGCTGCTCGACGACCGGGAGCATCTGCTTCGGGGTCGTGAGCGTGAGAGGCCGCAGGCGCGTCCCCTCGCCGCCCACCAGGACGACGGCTTTCACCCGGCGCGTCCGCCTGGCGCCGTCGTCGTGGAAGTCTTGGTCGACGGAGTCGTGGTCGACGGGACCGACGACGGGACCGACGACGGGACCGACGACGGGACCGGTGTCGGGACCGGTGTCGGGACCGACGTCTGGGCGCCCGTCACCGCCTTGATCAGGTTGGTGATCACCGTCGCCGGCGGCTTGGGGACCGCCTTCGTGGCCGGCACGAAGGCGACGGTGATCATCTGGCCGTTGGCGAACTTGAGCGAGCGGGGGTCACCGGGGACCTCGGTGGACTTCGTGGCGCTGAAGTTCGGCCACTCGTCGACGATGACGAAGCCCTGCTTGCCCGCGTCGGGCGTCCCGGAGGGGCACCGCTCGCCACTGCTGAACAGGCGACCGCCCGGATAGCGGACCGTGGTCGTGGTGAGGGTGAGCTTCTTGTACTCCGAGACGAACTTGCCCAGTGTGGCGTTCGCGCCCGACTCGCCGGCGTTCTTGGGCTGGACGGTCACGATGCCCGAGCCGTCGGTGGTGAACCCGACCGACTGGTCGGTGCTCGCCGGAAGGTTGGGCTGCACCTTGCCGCAGATGTCCACCGATAGGGCGGCGTACCAGGTCTGCGAGGTGGTCGGCGGGCCCGACGACGACGCCGTCTGGTGCGTGCGCTCGTAGCGGCTGTAGCCGATGAGCGCCAGGCCGACCACGCACAGCAGGGCGAGAGCGGCGTACCAGTTGACGGGCATTTGGCCGCGGTAGGTCCTGCCACCGCCGGTGGACGCGGCGCGCGCCACCCACTTCCCGGTCGAATTGCTCGGCATGGTCGGGGCAACCCTAGTCCGTCACGGACAGGTCGGGACGCGGGGCACCTGCCCTCGCCGGGTCGCGTGGTGGACGACGGCGAGCACGGCCCGCACGGCGAGGCCGACGGCCACCGCCGGTAGGGCGAGCCGGCGCCAGCCGTGGCTCGAGCGCACGGCGAAGCGGAAGAGCGAGGTGTGGTGGTGGAGGAGCATGGCGTAGGGGTGACGGGCCGTGGAGACCCCCTGGACGTGGGTGACCACGGCGTCCGTCACGTAGCCGACCCGCCAGCCCCGGCGGCCGAGACGCCAGCAGAGGTCGACGTCCTCCGCGTACATGAAGTAGGACTCGTCGAAGCCCCCGACCTGCTCGAAGGCACTGCGCCGGACGGCGAAGCACGCCCCCGACACCCAGTCGACGTCGCGGGTCCCCGACGGTGCCACGTCGTCCATCCGGTACGCCCGGGTGAAGCGGTTGTCGGGGACGAAGAGGCCGAGGAGGGCGTGCCCGGCGGCGTCGGGGAGCGACGGGAACCGGCGGGCCGAGGGATAGCGCTCGCCCGTCGTCGAGCGGACCAGCGGACCGACCAGGCCCATACCGGGGTCGCTCGCCAGCGCGTCGGCCAGGCGGTCGAGCGCCCCGGGGGACACCTCGACGTCCGGGTTGCACACGACGACCGGGTCCCCCACGGTGACCGCCACGCCCCGGTTGGCCGCCGCCCCGTAGCCCACGTTGCGCCCCGGGCGGACGACCGCGTCCACCAGGCCGGTCGCCTCGGCGTCGGCCAGTGATCCGTCCTCCGAGCCGTTGTCGACGACCACCACCTCGCCGGCACCGGCAGCGACCAGGGCCGCGATGCACCGGGCGAGGAGCGGGCCCGACTCGTAGTTGACGACGACCGCAGCCGGCTGGGTGGCAGCCGGCTGGGACCTGCCCGGGCGCGGCGGGCCGGCGGTCACCGGGCTGCGGGCTCGGAGCCGTCCGGCGGGGCGGGAGGCAGCGGGACGACGCGGTACTTGAGGAGGGTCCACAACGCGCCGAACCCGTCCCGCCACGAGATCTTCTTGCCCTCGGAGGGCTCGCGGCCCGCGTACGAGACGGGCACCTCGTAGATGCGGTGCCCACGCCGGAGCACCTTGGCCGTGAGCTCGGGCTCGATCTCGAAGCGGTCGGACCGGAGCTCGAGCCCGGCGAGGACCCGGCGGTCGAACAGCTTCGAACAGGTCTCCATGTCCGAGAGCGTCGAGGCGTAGAGGACGTTGGTCACGAGGGCGAGGAACCGGTTGCCCACCCAGTGGGTCGGGAGCATGTTCTTGCGCTCGCCGGTGAACCGGCTCCCGTAGACCACCTGGGCCTTGCCTCTCAGGACCGGGTCGAGCAGGGTGGGCCAGTCCGCCGGGTCGTACTCGAGGTCGGCGTCCTGGATGAGCACCAAGTCGCCGCGGACAGCCGCCAGACCGGTACGCACGGCCGCGCCCTTGCCTCGGTTGTGGGGGTGGGTGAGCACGCGAACGGTCGAGTCCTCGAGGGTGGCGAGCACCTGCGGGGTGCCATCCGTCGACCCGTCGTCGACCACGACGACCTCGAGCTCGAGGGGAACGTCGGCCTGGCGGATGCGGCGGATGGCCTCGGCGACCGTGGCGCGCTCGTTGTAGACCGGCACGATCACGCTCAGGGTCTCGTACCCGCCCACGTCACCCGGGGCCGCCCCGGCACCGCCAACCTCAGCCATGGACCGCTCCCTCCTCCGGACCGCCGCCCGGTCCCTGCTCGGCGGCCAGGGCCTCGGCAGTGCGGGCGAGGCCCACGGCGAGCGGCGTCGTCGGCTCCCAGCCGAGGAGCTGCCGGGCGAGCGTGATGTCCGGGCGACGCCGCACCGGGTCGTCGGCCGGCAGGGGCCGGTGGACGATCGTCGAGGAAGAGCCGGTCAGCTCGATCACCTCTCGCGCCAGCTCGAGGACGGTGTGCTCGTCGGGATTGCCGATGTTGACGGGGCCGGTGACCGGAGCGTCGAGCATGGCCAGAAGTCCTCCGATCTCGTCCTCCACGTAGCAGAGGCTGCGGGTCTGGCTCCCGTCTCCGTAGACGGTCAGCGGCTCGCCCCGGAGCGCCTGGGCGAGGAAGTTCGACACGACCCGCCCGTCGTCAGCTCGGAGGCGCGGGCCGTAGGTGTTGAAGATCCGCACCACGCCGACGTCCGTGCCCCGGACGCGGTGGTGGGCGAGGGTGAGCGCCTCGGCGAACCGCTTGGCCTCGTCGTAGACGCTCCGGGGCCCGACCGGGTTGACGTTGCCCCAGTAGGACTCGGGTTGGGGGTGCACGGCCGGGTCGCCGTAGACCTCGCTCGTCGACGCGAGCAGGAAGCGGGCACCGCACTGCTCCGCCAGCTCGAGTCCGAGCCGGGTCCCCTCGCTCCCGACCGCCAGGGTGGCGAGCGGGCGGGCCAGGTAGTCGGGAGGCGACGCCGGGCTGGCCAGGTGGCAGATGGCGTCGAGGGTGCCCTCCACGGGGAGCGACCGCGAGACGTCGGCCTCGACGAGGGAGAAGGAAGGGTGCCCGACGAGGTGGGCGACGTTGGCACGGCGGCCGGTGGAGAAGTCGTCCACGCAGACGACCGCGTCCCCGCGAGCCACGAGCCGGTCGCAGAGGTGAGAGCCGAGGAAGCCCGCTCCGCCGAGGACGGCGACGCGCGCGGTCACCGCCGCCCGATCCCCTCGTAGGTGAAGCCGAGCCGGCGGAGCTGGGCCGGGTCGAGGAGGTTGCGCGCGTCGACCACCACGGGCTCGGCGAGCTGGCGGGCCACCCGGCGGAAGTCGACCAGCCGGAACTCGTCCCACTCGGTGAGCACGACGAGGGCGCCCGCCCCCGTGCAGGCGGCGTACGGGTCGGGATGGGCGGTGACGGCGCCCGTCACCGGGTCGCCGCGCATCCCCGTCAGCCCGTCGAGGCGGAGCGGGTCGGCACCCACCGGCACGATGACGGTCGGGTCGTACGCTCGCACGACCGCGCCCCGGCCGGCCAGGCGTCGCACGATCTCGACGGCGGGCGAGGACCGGAGGTCGTCGGTGCCGGCCTTGAACGTGAGGCCCCACACGGCGACGACCCGGCCATCGAGGCCGGCCTCGCCGGGCGGGTCGTCGTCGACCTCGGCGCCGCGCCGCCGTCCCCGACGGCTGGAGGGAACGGCAGCCGACCGCCGAAGCGCGTCGGCGACCTTGGCGACCACCCGGTCGAACTGCTCGTCGTTGGTGGCGATGGCACCACGCAGGAACGAGAAGTCGTACCCGGCGTCCTCGGCGACGCGGAGAAGCGCCTGGGTGTCCTTTGGCAGGCAGCTGCCGCCCCAGCCGGGGCCGGGTCGCAGGTAGTCGAAGCCGATCCGCCGGTCGTAGCCGAGGCCGAGGATCACGTCGCGCACGTCGGCGCCAACGGCCTCGCACAGGCTGGCGACCGCGTTGACGAAGCTGAGCTTCGTGGCGAGGAAGGCGTTGGCGGCGTACTTGATCGTCTCGGCGGTGGTGGCGTCGGTGATGAGGACCGGCGCGTGGGTGCCGGCGAAGAGCTCGCCGACCCGGGCAGCGGCCGACTGGTCGGCAGCACCGACCACGATGCGCTCGGGGTGGAGGCTGTCGGCGACGGCCGAGCCCTCGCGGAGGAACTCGGGGTTCGAGACGACCGACACGTCGTGGCGGCCGAGCACCCGCTCGACGACCAAGGTCGAGCCCACCGGCACGGTCGACTTGTTCACCACCACGGCGCCGGTCTCGAGGTGGGGGCCGATGGCGGCGGCCGCGGCCTCGACGTAGGACAGGTCCGCCGAGCCGTCCTCGCCCTGGGGAGTGGGCACGCACAGGAACACGAACTCGCACCCGGTGACAGCGTCGGCGACGTCGGTGACGAAACGCAGACGTCCGGCGTCGAGACCGTCCCGGACCAGGTCCTCCAGGTGGTCCTCGACGATCGGCACCGACCCCGAGGCGAGCTGGGCGATCTTGTGCTCGTCCACGTCCACGCAGCTCACCTGGTGCCCGAAGTGGGCGAGGACGGCCGCGGTCGGCAGTCCCACGTAGCCCACACCGAGGACGGCGACGGCGCGGGCGCGGGCGTGGGGCAGCACGCGCACGCCACGAGCGCCGTGCCCGAAGCTCGCCCTCTCGGGCCCGGGTGCCTCGGCCTCGGCCTCGGGCTCACCCCGTGGTGGCGTTGCGGCGGTGATCACGGGGACGAAGCTCGTCGCTCCCGGCGACGAGGTGATGCGCACGGCCCCCGACCGGCCCCCTGGGCGCTCTGGGACCCTCGGGCGCTCTGGGACCCCCGGGCGCTCTGGGACCCCCGGGCGCTCTGGGACCCCCGGGCGCTCTGGGACCCCCGGGCGCTCTGGGACCCCCGGGCCCCCTGGGCGCTCTGGCGTCTCGTTGCCGGTCGTCATGACGCGTCCACCCGGGTCACGGCTCGGCCAGCTCGGTGACCAGGCGGGCCAACGAGTCGGTCCACGCGGGGAGCAACGGCAGCCCGGCGAGACGGAGCCCCAGGTTGTCGAGGCGCGAGTTGGCCGGACGCGGTGCAGGCCGCGGTGGGTCGAGCTCGGCCGTGGTGATGGGCTCGACTCGACCGGGGTCGTCGCCAGCCG
>JAJZJT010000071.1 GCA_021809995.1 Actinomycetes bacterium | reverse complement strand
GTTGCCGAAGGAGAAGATCCCGCCGTCGGAAGCCACCTCCCAGTACCCACCGCCGTTCGGGGTCGCGGCCATGCCGACGATGGGCTGGTTGAGCGGCTTGCCGCCCATGGAGCCGTAGAACTGGGCGTTGCCGAAGGAGAAGATCCCGCCGTCGGCGGCCACCTCCCAGTACCCACCGCCCCCGGGCACGGCCGCCATGCCGACGATGGGCTTGTTCAGCGGCTTGCCGCCCATGGAGCCGTAGAACTGGGCATCCCCGAAGGAGAAGATCCCGCCGTCGGAGCCGAGCAGCCAGTAACCGGCACCGGTGGCGGTCGGGGCCATCGAGATGACCGGGCCGTTGAGCGGGAGGCTGGCGGCGGACCCGTACGAGCCGGCGTCACCGAACGTGCTGACGCCACCGGCGGCGTCAGCGATCCAGTAGCCCTGGCCGTCCGGCGTAGCAGCGAGGCGCGTGGCGGTCGTGCCGTAGGCGAGGTCGCGTGTCGGCGGAGCGGGCACGGAATCGGACCGGGTCGACGAGACGGTGACAGCCGGTCTCGCCGACGAAGCCACGGTGGTCGGTGCGACTAGCGAGAGAACGACCACCGTGGCCCCGACGGCCACGGCCGCGGCCCGCCTCCGCCACCCCGGGGGGGATCGGTGCGGCGGAGGCGTGAGAGGCTTCCGGTCATGGGCCGGTTGTCCGTTTCCCATGGCGGCGAGGACCCCTCCTGGCATCGCGGTCAACGTGTGCCGGAGTCATCGACAGGTCGCCGCGCGACCTTGAGCGCGAGCCTCGATCCCGGGAGGCCCGGTGGGCCCCGGTGTGCCGTCAGGCTCCCGGCACCACCCCGAGCTGGTCGAACGCTCGCCGCGCGGCGCTGAAGGCGTCGCGCCCCGGTCCGCCGGAAGTGGCCGGCTCCGGGCGGAACGCCACGCCAGCGAGCCGGGCGAGCACCGAGCCGACCGAGAGCTGAAGTGCCTGGGCGTCATAGCCGCCTTCGAGCACGAAGACGGTCCGACCCGGACCGGGTGCCATCTCGCCCACCCGGGCCGCCAAGTCGGCGAAGTCACCTGCGCTCCACTCGAGATCGGCCAAGTGGTCGCGCCGGTGGGCGTCGAAGCCGGCCGAGACGAGCACCCAGTCCGGGTGGAAGCGCTCGGCGGCCGGGAGGAGGACCTCGTCGAAGGCGGCGAGGGCCGCGTCCCCGGTGGCGCCGCCGGGCAATGGCACGTTGACCGTCGCACCGGAGGCGGACGGCCCGCCCGTCTCCACGGCGCGTCCCGTTCCCGGGTAGAGCGGCCACTGGTGAACGGACTCGTAGAGGACGCGGGGATCGTCCCAGAAGATGTCCTGGGTCCCGTTGCCGTGGTGGACGTCCCAGTCCACCACGAGCACACGCTCGCCCTCTGCGGCGAGCGCGGCTGCGGCAACCGCCACGTTGTTCAGCAGGCAGAACCCCATCGCCTGGTCGGCAGTGGCGTGATGGCCGGGCGGCCTCGACGCCACGAAGGCAGCGCTCCCCTCGCCACGGCGGAGCGCCTCGACGGCGACGAGCGCCGAGCCGGCGGCGAGCAGCGCCGTGTCCCACGAGCCGGGTGAGGCAACGGTGTCCGGGTCGAGCTGGCCACCGCCCGTGACGCAGAAGGTCCGCACGGCTTCGAGGTACGACGTGCAGTGGACGCGCTGGAGCTCGGTGTCGGTGGCCGGACGCGGGTCGAGGTGGACGACGGCGTCGGAGATCCCGGCCGACTCGATGCCCGACAGGGCGGCTCGGAGCCTGTCGGGCCGCTCGGGATGGCCGGGACCGGTGACGTGGCGGTCTGCCGGCTCGTCCGTGACCACCACCAACATGCGGTCAGCCTAGGCCGCTCGTTGGCATCGCCCGGCCGGGTGTCACCGGTGCCCGGGCCCGGAGTCACCCGATGCCGGTGGAGAGCGCCGCCAGCATCCGCTCGTGGCAGGCCGGCCAGTCGATGTCGGGAGGGCCGGCGTCCTGCAGCTCGAGGCTCACGGCGCCATGGATGGCCGCCCACAGGCAGGCGGCCAGCTGTCGGGGCTCGCCGGGGCCCAGGGACCCTGCGTCGACGGCCCTCGCCACGCGTTCGGCGAGCACGTCGAGCGTGGCGGACGCCAGGGCCGCCGCCGCCGGGGAAGCCTCGAAGTCGGGGACGGCCCGGGTGAACATGACGCGGTAGCTGGTCGGATGGTCGAGCGCGAAGCGGCGGTAGGCGCGCCCGAGGCGCTGGAGGTCGGCCACCGGGTCGCCGGTGTGGCGGATCCCGCGCAGGACCGCTCCGAGGCGCTCGAACCCCTGGACGTACAGCGCCTCGACGACCCCGTCCTTCCCGCCGAAGTGCGAGTAGACGACCATCGTCGAGCATCCGGCCCGGTGGGCGATCGCCCGCACGGTGAGCGCCTCGGGCCCCGCCTCGTCGAGGAGCTCGCTCGCCGCGGCCACGAGGGCGGCGGCAGCCTCGGTGCCGTCACCGGGCTCCCGTCGATGCCGGGATGCAGGCTTCGCGCGTGTCCGACCGGACAGCGGGGTCCGGCTCGGCCTTGGGCTCGCCGGCCGGGTAGCCCGGTCGGGCGTCTCGTGGTCGTCTGGCGGTGTCACGTTGACAGGCTAGCCGAGTATCTATAACACTGTTATTGCATAACGTTGTTATTCACCTGGAGGCCCGATGCCCGTCCTGACCCCCCGACGCCGTGCGGCCGTGCTCGCGACGCTGTGCCTGTCGGTGTTCCTCATCGTGCTCGACAACACGGTGGTCAACGTCGCCCTGCCCACGCTCGTCGAGCACTTCGGCGCCACCGACAGTCAGCTCCAGTGGATCGTCGACGCTTACACGCTCGTCTTCGCCGCCTTCCTCCTCCCCGCTGGCAGCCTGGGCGACCGGCGCGGGCGCAAGGGCACCCTGCTCGCCGGGCTCTGCTGGTTCGCCTTGTCGTCGCTCGCCGCCGCCCACGCGCACAGTGCCGACCAGCTCATCGCCCTCCGGGGCCTCATGGGCGTCGGCGCCGCCCTGATCTTCCCGGCCACGCTCGCCATCCTCGTCAACGTCTTCACCGAGCCTCGCGCCCGTGCCCGCGCCATCTCGGTGTGGGCAGCCACGAGCGGCCTGTCGGTGGCGCTCGGTCCCGTGGTCGGCGGCTACCTGCTCGAGCACGACTGGTGGGGATCGATCTTCGTCGCCAACGTCCCCGTGGTCGTCGTGGCGCTCGTCGCCGTCACCCTCCTCGTCCCACCGTCACGCGACCCTCGGCCGTCGCGGCTCGACCTGGCCGGTCTCGCCCTCTCCGCCGTCGCCGTGTCGTTGCTCGTCTTCTCGATCATCGAGGCGCCCCACCGCGGCTGGACCTCGCTTCCGACGGTGGCTGGGCTGGTGGGCTCCGGCTTGTTGCTCGTCACGTTCGTCGCCGTCGAGCGCCGGACCGCCCACCCACTGCTCGACGTGTCGGTCTTCCGTTCCCCTCGGTTCAGCGCGGCGAGCCTCGCCATCGCCGGGGCGTTCTTCGCCCTCTTCGGCTTCGTGTTCGTGGTCACCCAGTACTTCCAGTTCGTGCGCGGCTACTCGACGCTCTCGGCAGGGGTGCGGACCGTTCCCTTCGCCGCGTTCACCGGGCTCGCCGCTCCCCTCTCCCCTCTCCTCGTCCGACGCTTCGGCACCCATCGCGTGGCTGCTGCCGGGCTGGCCGCCATGGCCGCCGGTTTCGCCGTCGCGGCCGTCACGACGGCGACCGCACCGTACTGGGTGCTGGTCGTCGCCATGCTCGGCATGGGCGGCGGGCTCGGGCTGGTGACGGCGCCGGCGACCGAGTCGATCATGGGCTCGCTGCCACCGGCGCGAGCCGGAGTCGGCTCCGCGGTCAACGACACCACCCGCGAGCTCGGCGGAACGCTCGGGGTCGCCGTGGTGGGCAGCGTGTTCTCGTCGCTGTACGCCTCGGGCGTCGGGCAGCGCCTGGCCGGGCTGCCGGTCCCGCCCCGGGCGCTCGCCATCGCCAAGCAGTCGGTTGGCGGCGCCTTCGCCGTCGCCGCTCGGGCGCCGAGCTTGGCTGCAGCACGCGTCGTGCGCGCCGCTGCGTCGGGCGCCTTCATGGACGGCTTCCACGCCGGGTCGGTGACCGCGGGGGCCACCGTCGCCGTGCTGGCCGTGGTGACGGCCCGGTGGCTCGCGCCGCGAGCCGCCCGTCCCGGTGCCGCCACCGACCCGGCTGCGCGTCGGGCACCTGATGTGCGCAGCCTGCCCGCCGGTGTGAGGGCGGACGCCGAGCCGGTCACGGCGGGCGCCCGTCCTGGTCGGGACGTCACCGCACCGTGAGGCTCGTCTCCATCCCCGCTGCGTCGCCGGGAGGATCACGTCCGTGCTCGGAGCAACCTGATCGAGCGGGAGGTACGCCCACCCGACGGCGCCGGGTTCGACCCCCGGCTCACCGGCCCGCGGGCTGGCACGATGCGGCAGCACGACGAGCTCGCGCCCGTCGCGGCGGGTCCCGTGGGTAGGGCGGGCTGGACGCGTACGGAAGGTGGCGGTCCCGAACGGAGCGGACCACCAGCACAGCGACCGTGACGACGGCGCCCCACGCAAGCACCATGAAAGCGCTCGTGAGCACCCACGCGCCCCACCGCACACCTCCTCCGTCCCGTCCGGAGCCGTACATCGCTCGCACCTCCTCGACACGCGCCAGACAACGCCGTTCGGGCTCGGCGCGGTTGAGGCGAAGGTCACCGCCCATCGTGGCTGGGCTGGCGGCAGGAGCAGCGCAGCCGGATCAGGCGGGCAGCACGTAGCTCGTCATCGACAGGCCGCCGTACGCGTAGCCGTCGACGAGGACCTCGGGCGCGGTGCCGTCCTCGGCAGCCAGCGCGGCCAGGTACAGGAGCGGCACGAAGTGGTCCGGCGTCGGCGCTGCGAGTGCGAAGTCGGGGTGCTCGCGCAGCCGGAGCACGTCGCCGGGATCGTCGACGACGACGTCCCGTGCCGCCTCGTCGAAGCGCCGTGCCCAGTCGGAGCCCTGCTCGGGCGCCGACCAGTCGAGGCGGCGGAGGTTGTGGACCACATTGCCGCTGGCGAGCACCAGCACGCCGCGGTCACGGAGCGGCGCGAGCCGGCGGGCGAGCGCCAGGTGGTGCTCGAGGGGCTCGAGGGCGTTGATGGAGAGCTGGACCACCGGAACGCTGGCGTCCGGCAACACGTGGACCAGCACGGACCACGTGCCGTGGTCGAGCCCCCAACCGTCCTGATCGAGCCCGACCCAGGTGGGCTCGGCCGCTTCGACCACCTCGGCCGCCACCTCCGGCGAGCCCGGGGCCGGGTACTCGACGGCGAAGAGCTCGTCGGGGAAGCCGAAGAAGTCGTGAATGGTGCGGGGCCGCTCCATGGCGGTGACCATGGTGGCGTTCGTGTACCAGTGGGCCGAGACGGCAAGGACGGCCCGCACCTCGGGCAGGCCGGCGCCGAAGGAGCGCCACGCTTGCGTGAAGCGGTTGTGCTCGAGGGTGTTCATCGGACTGCCGTGCCCGAGGAACACTGCGGGGAGGCGGGACGTGCTCACCTGAGCGACCCTACCGGGACGGCCCGCGCGTGCCAGCCCCCGCCGGTCCGCTCAACGCGGCGCCAAGAAGCCCGTACGACAACGTCTACCCGCAGCACGTCGATCGGGTCGCGGGCGTCATCGACGCAACAGCGTGGGCACGCAATCGACTCGTAGCTCGTCAGACGCCGGACGGGCTCGGGTAGGGCGCCAGCCCGCCGACGCGCCGTCGCTCCTGGCGCTGTCTCCGGTCTCGCCAGCCCGGCCGGCAGCAGGCACCGGGCAGGCCGCGAACCGCTCCCCAGTTCGAGCTCGAGCGGAGAGGTAGCATCTTGAGCAATTGCTCAAGATGCGTGTCGACCCTTCCCGCCGGCCCGGCCGGCCGGAGGTGCGATCGGCCAGCGACGGGAGGTCATATGGGGCGAGCAGGCCGCCGACGCGGCGCCGCGGCGGCGATCGGGGGCGCCGCCACCGGCGAACGGAGCGGGGACGCGCGCCGACGGCTCGTGGAGGCGGCGATCGGCACGCTCGTGTCCGACGGCTTCGCCCGCACGACCGCCCGGGCCGTCGCGGCACGGGCCGGGTGCGCGCAGGCGCTCGTCTTCTACCACTTCGGCTCGATGTCCGGCCTCCTCCTCGCCGCCCTCGACGCGGTCAGCGACCGGCGTCGCGTTGCCTACGAGGCGGTGCTCGACAGGGCTCGCGGGCCCGTCGACCTCATCGAGGCGGCCGAGACGGTCTTCCGCCGCGACCTCGACGACGGGCACACCACCGTGCTCGTCGAGCTGCTGGCCGGCGCTGCGTCGACACCCGGGCTCGGGACCGAGGTCGCCGCCCGCCTCGCGCCGTGGACGGAGGTGGCCCGACGGGCGCTCGATGCTGCCCTCGGCGGCACGGGGATCGAGGAGCTCGTGCCGACGGGCGAGCTGGCGCACGCCACCGTCGCGCTGCTGCTCGGCCTCGAGCTGCTCGGCCACCTCGACGGCGACCGGAGGCCCGCCGAGGCCCTCTTCGCACGGGCCGCCAGGCTCGCACCCCTCTTCGGCGCCCTGACGGGAGCGTCGGCTCCCCCCGCCGGCGAGGAACGGTCGTGACCGCTCCGGGACGGGCTCCGTCGCCCGGCGCCGCGCTGCCGGTCGACCGGGTGGTGCGCGTGCTGCTCGCCGCCGCCGCGCTCTGGTGCCTCGCCCTGGTGGTGGCCGCCTGCACGGTGCCGGTCTCGGGAGGCACGGTCGTCACCACGACCGCAGGGGGGCAGACGTCTTCCCGGTCGCTCCCGGCCGAGACCCTCGTCGACACCGACGGCCTCGTCGTGCTGCTGCCGGTCGGCGCCCCGACCGTCCTCGTGCTCCTCGCCTCCGCTGCGCTCGAGCGCCGGCGACGCCGCGGGCGTCGGAGCCCGGGACCGGTGGCCGTGACGGCGACCGCGCTGCTCGGTGCCGGCGTCCTGCTCGGCGCGTTCACCATCGGGCCGTTCCTCGTCCCACCCGCCGTCCTCGTGGGACTGGCTTGTGCCCACGCCGGGTCGCGTTGACGCGCTCCGGGGTGGCGTGGCCGGCAGCTCCCGCTCTGCTCAGCCCGGCCGGCCGAAGACCAACCGGTTCGTCCGCGCTCCCAGGGCCACGCCGTCGGCGAGCGACAGGACGGTGAGCTCCGGCGGCGCGCCGCCCCCGGGCTCCCTGGCAGCCGTCCGCCACACCTCGGCCGCGTCGGGGTCGGCGAAGAAGTGGATGAAGCGACAGAACCCGTCGACCACGTCCCCTCCGAACGGGGTCGGGTGGGCGAGGAAGGACAACACTGCGTCCCCAGGTGTGACCGAGGTCACCCCCGCAGCTGGATCGACCCCGACCACGACCTCCTCCCCGGTCACCGGGCAGCTCGAGCGGGCGACGGCTGCCCGGCCGACGAGGGCGGGGAGAAAGAGCGTGTCCCACGCGCACCAGGTGGCGAGCGCCGTGTCGTCGAAGCAGAGCGCGTGGCGGCCCTCGGCGCGCTGGAGGCCCAGGAAGGCGACGACCGCACCGTCCGACACCGTGGCGGTGGGCAGGGCGGCGAGCACCGGAGCGACGGTGCCGACGAGGTCCCCGAGCTGCGCCGCGACCGTCCCCGCGGTGGCGGGACGCCCGTCGGCAAGCAGCCGGTAGACGGCCAGGCCGACCCGGCGCTGGTCCTCGTCGAGCGACGGCAGGGCAGCGGCCACCTCGACCGCCAAGGCGTCGAGGTCCGCTGGCGCCATCGCCCTTGGCGTGGGCGCTCTCGGGGCAAGGACGGCGTCAGTGTCGTGCGTCGGCGAGTGGAGGGCCATACCTCCAGCATGCCGTCCCGAGGGCGCCCCGGCGTAGGGACCACCCCGTGACCATCCGTGAGCACGGGCCGCGGCGTCGTTCTGAACGGGCGCACAGAGCTTCCTGACACAAGTTTCGTGAGGGGTTCATGGGTCCGTCAGCTGCGCGTAACGGGCCGGTCACCACCCGTCCGTAGCGTGCTCACCGAGGCACGGACGACCGCCGTCCGAGCCTTCCGACGGCTCCGACTGGGCGACCCGCTGCGAGGTGCTCCGGCCTGGAGGCTGCCGGGCCAACAGGAGGAGACGATGGCATCGATCGTGTTGCGCGGCGTGACGAAACGCTATGGGAAGAGCACCGAGCCAGCCGTGGACGACGTGGACCTCGACATCGGAGAGGGCGAGTTCGTCGTCCTGCTCGGCCCCTCGGGATGCGGGAAGACGACCACCCTCCGCCTCGTCGCCGGCCTCGAGCAAGCCACCGGCGGCGAGCTCCGCTTCGACGACCAGGTCGTGAACGACGTGCCGCCGGACCGCCGGAACGTCGGCATGGTGTTCCAGAACTACGCGCTCTACCCCCACATGACGGTCTTCCGGAACCTCGCCTTCGGGATGCAGGCTCGTCGGACCCCGAAGTCCGAGGTAGCCCGGCGGGTCCACGACATCGCCGAGCTGCTCGGCCTGGCGGACCTGCTCGACCGACGCCCGAAGGAGCTCTCCGGAGGCCAGCGCCAGCGCGTGGCCCTGGGCCGGGCCCTCGTACGAGAGCCGTCCGTCTTCCTGATGGACGAGCCGCTGTCCAACCTCGACGCCAACCTCCGCGAGCAGACGCGTCTCGAGCTCGCCCGGCTCCACCGCGAGCTGCACATCACCACCCTCTACGTCACCCACGACCAGGGCGAGGCCCTGACGCTCGCCGACCGCGTCGTCGTCATGAACGGCGGTCGGGTGGCACAGGACGGCACGCCCGATGACGTGTACCGACGCCCGGCCGACACGTTCGTCGCCGGCTTCATCGGCTCACCCGGCATGAACCTCTGGACCCTCCCCTGGGAGGACGACGGCGCGGCGGTCTCCCTCGGCGGAGCGCTCCGGCTCCCCCGGGCCTTCCTTCCGGCGCTCGAGCGAACAGGCCGGACGGTCACGGTCGGCGTCCGGCCCGAGCACCTCGTCGCCGCCGACGAGCCGGCCGCAGCGGAAGGCAGGCTCCACCTGGCCTGTCGAGCCGAGCTCGCCGAGCACCTGGGAAGCCACGTCCAGCTGCACGCCCGGCTCGACCCTGCCGGCGGCCCGGAGCAGCGGGTGGTCGCCCGGCTGGGTGCGTCGCACCGGACCGAAACTGGCAATGTCACCCGGCTGGCAGCTCCGGCGTCGGCCGTCCACCTCTTCGACCCCTCCACCGGACGTCGTATCTTCGAACCACTCACCGGGCGTCGCGTCGGGACGAGCGAGCTTCGGGTTGTCGAGGACCGCCGCCACACCGGGCGCGGCTCGCACGAGAGCGAGCGAGCCGGCCATCTCCGAGACCAGGCGCCGGCCACGGCGCAGATCAGGACGGCACCGTCCGACGCGGTCACGGGCGCACGCACCACAGCGCCGGTGCTCGCTCCCTCCGAGGTCGCTCACCGATGAGCAACCTGCTCACCGACGTCCGACCGGAACGGCGGACCAGCCCGGTCCGCCGCGTCCTCGAGCGTGGCAGCGGGGAGCACCCGAGGAACCGGCTCGTCCCCCCCCGCCTCCGCCGCCTGAAGGACCGGCTTACCGCCTACGGGCTCATGCTGCCGGTGACGGCCGTCTTCGTCGTGTTCTTCTACGTGCCGGCGGCCTACCTCTTCTACATCGCCTTCTTTCACTGGGGCATCCTCTCGTCGGCCACGACGTTCGTCGGCCTGCACAACTTCCGCGTCCTCTTCGCCCAGCCCCTGTTCGTCCGCTCGCTCGTCACCTCGGCCTACTACACGCTGGTGATGATCCCGGCGACGGTGCTCCTGGCACTGGGCATCGCGCTGCTGTTGAAGGACGGACTGGCCCGGCGCGGCGGCAGCATCTGGCGGGGTGCGGTGTTCCTCCCGCACGTCACCCCCGTGGTGGCCACCGCCATCATCTGGGTCTGGATCTTCAATCCCCGCTTCGGGCTGGCCAACTTCGTCCTCACGAGCATGGGGCTGCCGGCGCTCGGGTGGCTGCAGAGCGTCCACTGGGCGCTCCCCGCCGTGATGATCGACAGCCTGTGGCACTCGCTCGGCCTCTACGTGATCATCTTCCTTGCCGGGCTGGCGAGCGTCCCGCGAGAGCTCGTCGAAGTGGCCCGGCTCGACGGCGCCCGACGGCACCAGATCTTCTCCCGGATCATCTGGCCCCTCATCTCGCCCACCACCTTCTTCGTCGTGGTGCTGTCGACCGTCAACACGTGGCAGGCGTTCTCGCAGATCTACACCATGACGGGGGGTCCCCACGGCGGCGCCGGAGGGCCGGCGTTCGCCACGACGACCGACGCGCTGCTCGTGTACCAGACGGCGTTCGTCTACGGGCACTTCAGCCTGGCCGCCGCCATGAGCCTTGTCCTGTTCGGGATCATCATGACCCTCACGCTCATCCAGCGGTGGGTCTCGAACCGCGTGGTGTTCTACCGGTGAGCGATCGGCTGTCGCTCCTCTCGAGGATCGTCCACCAGGTGGCACTGCTCGTCGTGGCCGCGGCCTTTGCGTTCCCCCTCTACTGGGTGGTGGTGACGGCGTTCAACAGCCACGGCGGCGTCTACTCGATCCCGCCGCGCTTCGTTCCGAGCCTGCACACCGGGGCGTTCACCTACGTCGTCACCCACACGGACTGGCTGCGGGCCATGGCGAACACGGTCCTCGTCTCCGGGTCGACGGTGCTGCTCGTCCTCGTCACCTCGGCCATGGCGGGGTACGCGCTCGCCGAGCTCGACTTCCGGGGGAACAACCTCCTGTTCCTCATGACCATCGGCGTCATGATGCTCCCCGGCCAGGCGCTCCTCGTTCCCCAGTACTCCGTCGCGCTCCACCTCCACCTGCTCGACACCTACGCCATCCAGGTCCTGCCTTTCGCAGCCAGCACGTTCGGCGTGTTCCTCTTCCGCCAGTTCTTCAAGGGGCTCCCGCGGGAGTACTGGGAGGCCGCCCGTCTCGAGGGGGTCGGCCACCTCCGCTACATCCGGCGCGTCGCCGTCCCGCTGGCCAGGCCGGCTGTCGTGACGGTGACGCTCCTCACCTTCATCACGTCGTGGAACCAGTTCCAGTGGCCGCTCATCATGACGACCTCGCACTCGGTGCAGCCCATCGAGGTGGCGCTCAGTCACTACATGCAGACCTTCGAGGCCAACTGGCGGAAGCTCACCTCGGCGGTGCTGCTGGCCCTCGCCCCCATCGTCGTCGTCTTCCTGGCGCTCCAGCGTCACATCGTCAACGGCGTCGCCGGGCGTGACAGCGGGGTCAACCGATGAGCGCCGCTTCGACCGCACGACAGCCCCACGCCTCGACGCACCGACCGACGCTCGGCTCGGCGACGTCTTGACCACCAACTGCCGAGCGCCGACCCACCGACGCCGCGACCGGCGGGCACCGGCGGGCACCGGCGGGCGACGGCCTGGCACCGCAGTCCACCCACCACCAGTCCCACCAGGAGGAGACGAGCGCATGAAGAGCACGCAGGGCGACAGCGGGACCCACCGCCGGCCACCGGTACGAGGGCACACGAGCGGCCGACGT
>JAJZJT010000070.1:3845-11562 GCA_021809995.1 Actinomycetes bacterium | reverse complement strand
GCCCCCGAGGGTCGGTGCCCGAGTGGCCAAAGGGAGCAGACTGTAAATCTGCCGGTTCTGCCTACGGTGGTTCGAATCCACCCCGGCCCACCAGTACGAAGGACCAGGTCAGAGCGCATCTTTGGCGCACCGGCGCCGGCGTGCCAGCGGCGCCGCCTGCCCCTTCTCCGCCGGGCCGTAACGCCGCGTCGACGGGCGACTCGACGACTTCTGGACCAGCGCAGCTCCATCCTCTCTTCCAAGCCGCTTCCGAGCGACGGAGCCGCTCGGTGGCCCACGGCGGTTGAGGTCGGGCTCGGAAGCCACGTGCAGGCTCGTGCCATGCGGCCGACGGCAGGCACGCCGTGGGCGCGCTCGTCGTCGCCGGCACGAACGGGCCCGGCCAACGCCGGCAGCCTTCCACTCGCCGATCGTCGCATGCTCCTGCACCGCAGTGTGCTCGCTGCCGTGATGCGCCTACGCCGGGGGGTCGTGGCGCTGGGTCTCGCCTTCGGGGGCCCCGGTGGAGGCGGGAGGGGCGTCGATGGCAGGCAAGACGGAGCACCGGCGGACGGGTGCACGGTCGAGGAGGGGGCCTTCTCTCGGCCTTCCTGCTCGTGGTCGCGTCCGTGCGCGCCGGATGCGGCAGCCCGGGCCCGAGTAGCCCTGTGCCGAAGATCGGTACCGGCCCCGGGGCAAGGCGTGGGTGAAGGCCGATGACGTTCCCCAGGTCGAGACGCCGAGCCCGCTGCTCGTCATCGCCGGCGGCGAGGACGCCACCGTAGTGCCGGCCCGCATCAACGCCATGATGTCCCGCATGTGCCCGCTGAAGGACCGGGTCTCGGTCCAGTGGTAC
Organism: Actinomycetes bacterium; assembly: GCA_021809995.1. Lineage (GTDB taxonomy): Bacteria > Actinomycetota > Acidimicrobiia > Acidimicrobiales > RAAP-2 > JAJZJT01. The sequence goes on along the minus strand of JAJZJT010000070.1, from coordinate 10,727 downwards.
CCGACGGGAGCCCACGACACCGAGCCCATGCCGGCAGCGGCGCAGATCGGCGGGTGGTTCGAGGCACGGCTCCGGGGGGCGCCGGCTCCGACGAGCTGTCCGTACGCGCCGCCCTCTTCCACCGTCATCCCTGCTTCCTCCTGACCCCGATCGCTCCCGGGGGCACCGTTGGCGGGTCGGTCGCACTGACCGGTCAGCCCCGGTCACCTGGCCCGCCCGCCCCGTCGGGGGCGGATAGATCGTGACACGATATAAACTGCCCGGCGATGCTCCTCGCCCGGGCCACCCGACGACGGACCCTGCCCCACGAGGTCAGCCTCGGCGAGCCGCCTCGGCGCATGGCCTTCCTCGCGCTTCTCGGTGCCGGGCTGGGCGTGGTCGGCGGGCTCGCCGCCTTCGTCGTCGTGCGGCTCGTGGCCCTGCTCAGCAACCTCGCCCTTCTCCACCGAGTGGCGTTCAGCCTGCCGGACCTCGCCCACTACCGGCCCGGAGCAGTCCTCGTCCCCGTGGCACTGGGAGGGGCGGTCGCCGTCGTCGCCCTGGCGCGCTGGACACCGGTCATACGGGGCCACGGCATCCCCGAGTCCCTCGAGGCCGTCGTCCAGCGCGACAGCTGCATCCGGCCGCGGGTCCTCGTGGCCAAGCCGCTGTCGGCCGCCGTGGCCATGGGGACCGGCGGTCCCTTCGGGGCCGAGGGTCCCATCATCGTCACCGGGGGATGCGTCGGCTCCCTCCTCGGCCAGTGTCTGCGGGTCTCCTCGGCCGAGCGACGGATCCTGCTGGCGACGGGCGCCGCCGCCGGCATGGCGGGGGTCTTCGCCACGCCGGTGGCTGCGGTGGTGCTGGCCTTCGAGCTCCTCGTGTTCGAGCGCTCCCTGCGTGCCCTCCTGCCGCTCCTCTTCGCAACGGCCATCGCCACCGAGCTCCACGCGGTCCTACTCGGCAGCCAGCCGCTCTTCGCCGTCACGCGACCCCTCGCTGTGCCGCCGGTCCTGCTCCCGCTCTTCCTACCGCTCGGGGTGGCGGTCGGCCTGCTCGCCATCGTCGTGAACAGGGGGCTGTTCGCTGTCGAGGCGGGATTCCGGAGGCTCCCCGTTCCCGACGCCCTCCACCCGCTCCTCGGCGCCCTCGGCTTCGCCCTCGTCGGGCTCGCGGTGCCCGGCTCGCTGTCGGTCGGCTACTGGGCGATCAGCGACGCCGTGAACGACCGGTTCCTCGTCGGCACGGCGGCGGTGCTGTGCGTGGCGAAGCTCGTCTCGTGGTGGGTCTCGCTCGCCTCGAACACCTCAGGCGGCACGCTCGCGCCCATCTTCCTCGTCGGCGCCACCATGGGCGAGACGATCGGGATCGGCTTCGCCCACCTCTTCCCGTCCGCCCACGTCGAGCCCGCCGCCTTCGCTGTCGTGGCGATGGGGGCGTCGTTCGGGGTCTCCGCCCGGGCGCTGCTGACCGGTGGCGTCTTCGCTCTCGAGGTCACCGGTGCCTCCCACCTCGTCGTCCCCATGCTCCTCGTGCTCGGGGTGGCCGAGGTCGTGGCCGAGCGCGCGCTGCCCGATCGGCTCATGACCGAAAAGCTGGTGCGTCGTGGGTACCGGATCGACTTCGACACCGAAGCGGACCCGTTCCGGACAGCCGTCGCCGGCCAGTTGATGGAGCCGCTGCCGGTGGACGCCGACGCGCCGTGCGGGCCCTCCGTCGAGCGCCTGGCCTACGCGCGCGATGCTCTCGTCGTGCTCCTCGCCGACGGCGCCGACGCCGTGACCGTCACCGACGGGGGTAAGCCGGTCGGCGTGCTCCGCCGCGAAGCGCTGCGCGGGCTCCTCGCCCGCCGGATCGCCGAGTCCGAGCCCCAGGAGCCTCGGCTGGGCCGGCCACTGCCGGTCGGGCGGCCCGAACAGGACGGCGCCGCGTCCACCGGTCGCGGGGGGTGTGCGCCGCCGTGAGCGACCGGGAGCGGGCCGAGGCGTCACCCGCGTTCACGGACGAGGACTACCGGAGCATCCTCCGGTTCCGGACCCGGCTCCGCCGCTTTCTCGCCTGGAGCGCAGAGCAGGCCCGGCACGCCGGGCTGACCCCGGCGCAGCACCAGCTTCTGTTGGCCGTGCGGGGCCTGCCCGGCGATTCGGGGCCGACGATCGGCGAGCTGGCGTCGTGCCTGCAGCTCCGGCACCACTCGGCGGCCGAGCTCGTCGACCGGGCCGAGCAGGCCGGTCTTGTGCGCCGGGAGGTTGCCGCCGAGGACCGGCGGATGGTCCGTGTGACCCTCCAGCCCAAGGGCGAAGCCGCACTCGAGGCCCTCACGGCCGTCCACGCAGAAGAGCTGCGCTCGCTGGCCAGTGGCGAGTTCCTCCCGCACCTCCCCGAGCGAGCCTGACGACGGCCCGGACGCGTCGCTCCTGATATTCTAGTAGAATCTAGAAGTAGTCGAAGGGGGCAAGGACGTGGACGAGTCGCTGCAACAGGAGGCGAGGGCGCTCGGCGACCCGACGCGCCACCGGATCTTCCGCTTCGTCGCCGATGCCCGCCACCCGGTGGGCGTGGCCGAGCTCACCGAGCACGTGCAGCTGAACCACAACGCCGTGCGCCAGCACCTCGCCGTGCTGAAGGAGGCGAACCTGGTGGTCGAGGAGACGGAGGCACGGTCCCGTCCCGGACGTCCACGGCTCCTCTACTCCCTGCACCCCGAGGTGTCGGACCGGTGGGGGGCGACCGGGGCCTACTCGTGGCTGGCGAGCCTGCTGGCCGATGCCGTCCGCAGCGGCAAGGGACCTCGGCAGGTCGGCCGCGAGGAGGGACGGCGGCGCGCCAGCGAGCTGGCGGGAGCGGGAGCGAGCGACGCGCTGCTCGAAGTCGAGATGGCTCGCCGGGGTTTCCGTCCGACCCGGACGGACAAGAAGCGCACGCTGGAGCTCGTCCTCGGGCGCTGCCCCTTCGTCGAGGTCGCCGAGTCCGACCCGCGTACGGTCTGCCAGCTGCACCTCGGACTCGCCGAGGGGCTGGCGGAAAGCCTGGGAGGGCTCCACGTCGAGCGGTTGGTGGCCAAGGACGCCCGACGGGCCGGGTGCCGTCTGATCGTGCGCCGGGATGGCCCGCTTGACGCCGCCTCCTGAGCGGCCCGGTTCGCCGTGAGGCCCGAGGACCCGCTCGACGCAGAGGCCGAGCCTGGTGACGACGTCGGAGGCGACCCCGCCTGCTGGGCGCACCTCGTCTGTCCGGTATGCGGGGCTGTCGAGGTCGAGGGCCACCGGCAGGACTGCAGAGCCGATCGAGCGCAGCGGCCGGGCTCCCGCTCCTGAAGGACCGGCAGCGCAGCCGGAGCGGGAACGTTTATACATTCTAGGCTAGAGTTATTCCCGCGGAGCGACCGCGTCGCACGAGGAGGCAGGAGCCATGACCACCCCCCAGAGCAGAGCCATCGAGGCAATGGTGGCGCACCACGCAGCACTCGAGGACGGCGTCGCCCGCCGGGCGGCGGCCGTCCGCGCGTCCACCGAACCCGGCGCGGCCCACGGACCGGCGATCGCGGCGTTGGTCGCCTACGTGGCCGACGAGGTCCTGCCTCACGCCGTCGCTGAGGAGCAGACGCTCTACCGGGCGGCCACCGCCGACGCCGAGCTTGCGGAGACCGTGGCGGGGATGGTCGACGAGCACCGCCGTCTCGCGTCGCTGGCCGACCGGTTGGCGACCGCCTCCGACGGACCGGGCGCCGTGGCCGAGGCCGAGGCGCTCGCGTCCCTCTTCGCGTCACACGTGGCCAAGGAGAACGAGCGGATCTTGCCCCGGTTGGCCTCGGACCCCTCGGTGGACCTCGCTGGGCTCCTCGTCGAGTTGCACCGGCTCACCGAGGCGGCCCAGAGCGGGACCGGGGCCCCCGAGGAGCCCGCTGCACCCGACGCGGAGACCCTGCTCGTGGGCGTGGTGCTCGCCGCCACGAGGCGGCTGGCTGACGCGGGCCGGGGCGACGAGGCCTGTCGGCTCGCCGCTGAGGCGTGGGCGGCGGTCCGCGTGCCGCGTCCCGACCTCGCGTCGCGGGTCACGGCAGCCCTGCACCGGCTGGTGCGATCGGCAACCGCCCAGCCCGTGGCGTTCGCGAGCGGCGAGCAGGCTGCCCGGTACGGCGCGGACCCGGTGCTCGACGTGCGAGCGCTTGCGCCGGCCCGGCGTCACGAGGTCATCTTCGACTCCTACGGCACGCTCCGTCCGGGCTCCGGGTTCGTGCTGGTGAACGACCACGACCCCAAGCCCCTCCGCTACCAGTTCGAGGCCGAGCACGCGGGGGCCTACACCTGGGACGTCCTCGAGGCGGGCCCGCGCACCTGGCGGGTGCGCATCGGCCGCCCCGCTGCTGCGGCGTAGCCGACACAGTCCGCCCCGGTCGGGGCAGTGCACCCGACGCCCCGGTCGGGGCAGTGCACCCGACGCCCCGGTCGGGGCAGTGCACCCGAGCTCAGGAGACGATCCCCTCGGTGCCCGTTCCCGGGCCCGCTGCCGGCATGCGCGCCGACGCGGCCGCCCGGCCGAGGAGGCGGACCGGGACCAGGGACAGGTTGGCCCCCACGATGAGGCCGGTGGCGACGAAGAGGACCCCCCCTGCGGCGACGAGCGGCGGCGCTGACGCTCCGAGCCCCGCGCATAGCGCGGCGACGCCGCACGTGAGCGTGCCGTAGGCCGCAGCTGCCCAGCGATGGTCGTAGAGGTCGGCGAAGAGGAGCGGCCGGCCGGTCGGGCCCGTGGCGACCCCCCGGGAGCGCAGCGCCGACCACAGGATGAACGGGACCACCTTGTGGGCGTGGCCCACCAGCGCCTCGAGCAGCCAGGCACCGAAGGCAGCGAGGGCTGCCGCCGCCAGCGCCACTCCGACGTGGTGGTGCCGGGGGACGACCAGGGCGGCCGCCAGGGCGAGCCCGACGCCGACCGGCACCCATGCGGCCGCGGTGAGGACGAACACGAGGTGAAGGTCGACGGCACGGCGGCGGTGGCGGACGTGGACGGCGAGCGACACGAGGTGAGCGCCCAGTCCAACCGCCGCAACGGCGCCACCGACCCAGGCGAGGCCGTCTGCGCTCCAGGCAAGGGCGGGCGAAGCGAGCGCAACGCCCCCTGCGAGGCACCAGACGGCGACCCGTCCCGACCGGTGTCGCCCGGGCAGATGGGCGAGCAGGAACATGGGCCAGAGCTTCTCGGCGACGCCGACGTAGGTGAGCCCCAGCCACCCGAACAGCCCGAGCACTCCCATCGCGAGGTCGACGTGCCCGGAGAGCACGAACCAGCCCCCCTGGCGGTCACCGACGAAGGCCACGCCGAGGAAGCTCGTCGCCACCGCGCCGGCCAGGCCGAGCCGCAACGCGGTGACGGGCGTCCCCTTGCCCCGCACGGAAAGGGGCGCGGCGAGGTTCACCGCGAGCAGCACGATCGACAGCCCCGCCAGGGCGCCGCTCACTGCCGTCACAGCGACCTGCTCGGTGGCCAGGCCGAACGGGAGCAGCCACGACGCCCCCAGCCACGTGACGAAGACCATCCGGGCCAGGATCACCGACCGCAGCGGCCTCCCGGTGATGACCGGGGTGAACTGGTGGACTGCCCCGAGCACGCCCGTCGCCAGGGTCGCCAGCACGCCCAGGTGCACGGCGGCCACGACGGGGTCGGCGCTCGGGTCACTGCCCGCCCACCCCCGTGCCCACACCCAGGCGGCGCCGCAGGCGGCGAGGCCCAACGACGCGGCTGCGAGGAAGGCAAGCGGGACCGACGGAGGCGGAACGGCACCCGGTAGCCCGGGCGGCCGGCCCGGCCATGCGCCGGCGGCGGCCGTCGACCCGGACGCGGGCTGCCGGCCCGGGCGAGGTTCCGCCGCTGAGCCGGGAGCCGGCTTCGATCCCTCGAGCCGTGGCGCCTCAGGACGCATTGCCGCTTGCGTCATGGAGCAGTTCCGAGAGCACGTTCGCCGCCTGCACGAGGGTCATCGACACCTTGAGGCCGTCGGCTTGGAGCTCGGGGCCGAGGCCGCGTTCGGCGAGCTCCTCGCACACCGTGTCCCACAGCGCGGCCAGGCCCTCCTCGTCGACGCCGACCGCAGCGAGGCTCACGGAACCCGCCTCGTCGGCCGTCACCCCGTCGAGCACGGCGCAGAGGAGCTCGACGACCTCGTCGGGACGTACGCCCCAGCCGCGCTGGTGCGTCTCAGCCGGCATCGTGGCCCTCGTCGTCCATGTGGTCTTCCCCTGTCTCCGCGCGTCTCACCCGTGCATCATAGATCTAGCACTCAACAGAACAACAGAAGGGCCGTCCGGGATCCCGGCGCCGGCCCGGCCAGAGGGCGCCGGCCCGGCCCGGGGTGAACGGGCAGCCCTGGCGCCAGCCGGTGCGACGTACTAAGTTCTAGTGGAGGGAAGAAAAACATGACGAACGAGGTCCTGCCCGGGGGCCGGTGAGCCCCGGTAGCTCGGGTGGGTCCCGACCAGAGGAGGAGACGATGGCCACTGTTGATGCCCGGCCGATCATCGCGGCAGGCGGCGAGCCGTTCGAGACGATCATGGCTGCCGTCTCGACGTTGCCCGACGGAGACGAGCTCGTGGTGCTGGCGCCGTTCGAGCCGGTCCCGCTGGAGGGCGTGCTGTCCTCGCAGGGCTTCGCCTACGAGGCCGAGGACCTCGGCGGAGGTGACTGGCGGGTGACGTTCCGCCGCCCGTCGTGAGCGTCGTCCGGATCCGCCGCAGGGACAGGGAAGAGCCAGCGGCTCCCGGAGCCGACAGGACCGCGCCCTCGGTCGCCTCCCCCGCCGGCAGCGCCGAGCCCCCCGCCGGCAGCGCCGTCGGAGCGGCGTGGGGTGCACTGTCCGGCGTCTTCGACCCGGAGCTCTGCCTGGACGTGGTGTCGTTGGGCCTC
>JAJZJT010000070.1:0-3835 GCA_021809995.1 Actinomycetes bacterium | reverse complement strand
GAGCGTCGTCCGGATCCGCCGCAGGGACAGGGAAGAGCCAGCGGCTCCCGGAGCCGACAGGACCGCGCCCTCGGTCGCCTCCCCCGCCGGCAGCGCCGTCGGAGCGGCGTGGGGTGCACTGTCCGGCGTCTTCGACCCGGAGCTCTGCCTGGACGTGGTGTCGTTGGGCCTCGTCTACGGGGTCACGGACGTGGAGGGGACACTGGTTGTCGAGATGACGCTCACGACGCCGGGGTGCCCCGCTGCCGAGAGCCTGCCCGAGCTGGCCCGGGCTGCCGTTGCAGATGCCGTCGGCTCGACGGTGCCCGTTGACGTGCGCGTCGTCTGGGAGCCACCGTGGAGCCCGGCGATGATGGACGCCGAAGCGGCCGGGGCGCTCGGGTTCCGGGTTCGCTGAGCGTCGGGGGAGGGCACGGCGTGGGACAGGTGGACGTCGTCCGCGTCTACGAGGACCCGGGACGGTCGGCGGGCGAGCGCCGGGTGCTCGTCGACCGGCTGTGGCCGCGGGGCGCCACGAAGGCGGCCGTCGACGTCGACGAGTGGGCGAAGGACGTCGCCCCGAGCACGGAGCTCCGGCGCTGGTACGGGCACGACCCCGAACGCTTCGACGAGTTCTCCCGCCGCTACGCCGCCGAGCTCGCCGAAGAGCCAGCGGCGTCGGTGGTCGCCGTCCTGGCGGGCTGGGCGCGTCGTGGGCGACTGGTCCTGCTCACCGCCACGCGCGATGTCGGCCGCTCGGGAGCCGCCGTGCTGGCCGACGTGCTCGCCCGCTCCGGGCCGGCCGGGGGAGCCCGCACTGGGCCGGCCGGGGGAGCCCGCACTGGGCCGGCCGGGGGACGCTGAGTGGGTGCCGCACCGCTGGAGCTCGCCGGGGCAGCCCCGTGCCGCCTCAACCACCTCGACCCCACCGTGTGGGGCACTCCGCCGGCGGGCGCACGATGCGGTCGACGTCCGGGACGAGACTGCCTACCGCCGGGTCGCCGAGGTGGGAGGCCATCCGGTGCTCATCGAGGCGCGCGATCGGGAGGGGCGGCGCTCCTCGGTCCTCGCAGTCACCACATGGCAACGCCGGGGCACGCCGGGCGGTTCGCCGGCATGCGGCCGCCGCGGCGCGCGAGCGTCTCCGAGGCCGTGGTGGACGCGGTCGCCCGCCAGCAGCTCTCGTTTGACGTCAGTGTCCATCTGCTCGACCGGCTGGCACGGCGGTTCGGCCCGCGGGTGCGCCTGGCCGGGGCGCCGCCGGGGTTCCCGGGCCCCGAGCACCTCGCCGCCGCCGACCCCACGGAGCTCCGGGCTCCGGGGATCTGCGGTGCCGAGACGACGACCGTGGTGTCGCTCGGTCGGTGGAGCGCCGAGTACGTGCTGGTGTGCTGGCTCGGCCGCCTCCAGCTGTTCCCCGGCGACGACGCCGGAGCCCGGAACAGCCTGCGCCGCTGCTTCGGTCTGGCCCCCGACGCCGTCTGCGCCGAGGTCGCCGCAGTCGCCGCAGTCGCCGCAGTCGCCGGGGTCTTCGAAGGCGGAGGCGCGGTGGCGTGAGGACGGCCGTGCACGGCATGGGGCGTATGGGCGAGCGCCGAGCCCTCAAGTGGGCGCTCGAGGGCTACTGGGCCGGCCGCATCGACGCCGCCCAGCTCGAGGCCGCCGCGTCGGCGGTCCGGCGGCGAACCTGGAAGCTCCTCGACGGAGCGGGCATCGACGTCGTCCCCTCCAACGACTTCTCCCTCTACGACCACGTGCTCGATACGGTCGTTGCCGTCGGGGCGGTCCCTGCCCGGTTCCGCCCGGGCCTCGCCGGGGAGGGTGCGAGCGCCTCCGCCGGCATCGCCCTGGACCGGTACTTCGCCATGGCACGCGGCGGTGAGATCGCCGGGCAGTCGGTGGCACCCCTCGAGCTGACCAAGTGGTTCGACACCAACTACCACCACCTGGTCCCCGAGATCGGGCCCGGCACCACCTTCGCCGCCAGGCCGACGAAGGTGGTCGACGAGCTGGCGGAAGCGGCCGGGCTCGGCATCGACACCACGCCCGTGTTGCTCGGCCCGCTCACCTTCCTGGTGCGCAGCACCGCCGTGGTGGGTGCCGACCCGCTGGCACGGCTCGACGAGCTGGCCGGCGTCTACATGGAGCTCCTCGGCGAACTGGCGGCTGCCGGTGCCAACTGGGTACGCCTCGACGAGCCGGCGCTCGTCCAGGACCGCAGCGCGGACGAGCTCGTTGCCTTCCGGCGCACCTACGAGCGGATCACCAGTGCCCTCGACCGGCCGCGTCTCGTCGTCTCCACGTACTTCGGCCACGTAGGCGACGCCATGTCGGTGCTGCGCGACCTGCCCGTCGACGGCGTGGGGCTCGACTTCTGCGCAGGGCCCGAGAACCTCGACCTCCTCGAGCGGACCGGCGGCCTGCCCGACAAGACGCTCCACGCCGGGGTGGTCGACGGGCGCAACGTGTGGGTGAACGACCTCGCTGCCTCGCTGGCGCTCCTCGACCGGCTGCGCGACCTCGTCGGCGAGCTGGTGGTCTCCAGCTCCTGCTCCTTCCTCCACGTCCCCGACCGGCTCGCCGACGAGGCAAGCCTTGACCCCGCCGTCCGGAGCTGGTTGGCCTTCGCCGAGGAGAAGCTGGCCGAGCTCGCCGTGCTGGCCCGCGGCGCGGAGGGGGGGCCGACGGCCGTCGAGGACGACCTCGCCGCCAACCGCGACGTCCTCGCCAGCCGACGCCGCTCCGCGCTCGTCGCCGACCCCGTGGTCCGGCGGGCAGTCGAGGCGGCGCCGTCCGATCCCCGGCGCAGCGCGCCCGCTGCCGAGCGCCGGGCGTTGCAGCGCGCCCGCCTCGGGCTCCCTCCCCTGCCGACGACGACCATCGGGTCGTTCCCCCAGACAGCTGAGCTCCGGGCAAGCCGCGCTGCCTGGCGCTCGGGCCGCGCCGGTGACGACGAGTACGCCGCTGCGCTCCGGGCCGAGGTCGACCGCGTCGTCGACCTCCAAGAGACGCTCGGCTTCGACGTGCTCGTCCACGGTGAGCCCGAGCGCGACGACATGGTCCGCTACTTCGCCGGGCTCCTGACCGGGTTCGCCCTGCCCGAGGAGGGCTGGGTGCAGTCCTTCGGGTCCCGCTGCGTGCGTCCCCCGGTCCTCTACGGCGACGTCTCCCGACCCGGCCCCCTGACGGTCCCGTGGGCCACGTACGCGCAGTCCCGCACGGACTTGCCGGTCAAGGGGATGCTGACCGGTCCCGTCACCATGCTGCGCTGGTCCTTCGTGCGCGACGACCAGCCTCCGTCGGCGACCGCCACGCAGCTCGGCCTGGCGATCGGCGACGAACTCGCCGACCTGCAGGCGGCGGGGGTCTGCGTCGTCCAGGTCGACGAGCCGGCTCTGCGCGAAGGGATGCCGTTGCGCCGGGCCGAGCGGGACGCCTACCTGGCCTGGGCGACCCGGGCGTTCCGGCTCGCCACCCGGGTCGCCGAGCCGGCCACCCAGGTCCACACGCACATGTGCTACGCCGAGCTCGCCGACGTGGTGGACGCGCTCGCGGCGATGGAGGTCGACGTGGTCTCCTTCGAAGCGGCGCGCTCGCACCTGACGCTCCTCGACGCCTTCGAGGGAGCGGCCTACGAGGGGGACGTCGGCCCGGGCGTCTACGACGTCCACTCGCCGCTCGTGCCCTCGCCGGCGGACGTCGAGGCACTGCTGTGGCGGGCGGTGGGCGCCGTCGGGGCCGACCGCCTGTGGGTCAACCCCGACTGCGGGCTGAAGACCCGCGGCTACGACGAGACGGTGGCCGCACTCGCCAACATCGTCGCCGCCGCCCGGTCGGTCCGTGCTGCCCTCGCCGA
>JAJZJT010000069.1 GCA_021809995.1 Actinomycetes bacterium | reverse complement strand
TCGTTTTCGAGTCTTTCAACAGTCCGAAAACGTAGGCGGAGACTGGCGTTGCTCGCGTCAGGCCCTGGTCAGGGCGCCCACGGATCTGTCAGGAGAGCCTCTAAATAATGCCGGTCGTCCCGCAGCGGAACGGACCGCAATGGTCCGCCACGCGGACCTCGTCGCGGATGCCGCCGAACCCTTCACGCTGGGATGACGCGATCACTACCAGCAAGCGATGGGCGCAGCCCACGCAACAATACCGCAACAATACGCCTGAAATGGCTCATCACCCTGAGGTGGCCTTACGATGGTAGGGGGTGGAACAGTTCTCCGGACTCGCAGACCGGGCCGGCACGAGCATGGCCGGCGGCAGCGACCGGTCGGTCCTGCGCGAGCTCCTCGAGCCCGAGGCGTTCCTCGACCGGCTCGTCAACGAGCTGCTCGTCCTCGTCCCCCACGCCGACGGTGCCCTCGTCGGCCTCGTCGGCGAGCACGGCCTGATCCGCTTCGTCCACGCCGCCGGCGCGCTCCACGGCCTGATGGGCGCTGCGCTCGACCCGGCGCACAGCCTGTCGGGGCTGGCCATCCGGGCCGGCACCGTGCTGCGCTGCGACGACGTCGACACCGACCCCCGGGTCGACGCCGAGGCCCTCCACCAGATCGAGATGACCTCGATGGTCACGGTCCCCCTCCAGCACAACAGGACGTCCATCGGCGTCGTGAACATGGTCGCCCGCCGGCCCCACGCGTTCTCCGACGCCGACGTCCAGCGGTGCACCACGCTCGCCGACGTCCTCGCCGCCATGATCTGCTCGACCGCCGAGATCGCTCGCATCCTGACCGCGCTCGCCGCCGTCGAGGCGGGAGCCCCCGTGGACCTCGGTGGCGAGAAGACCTCGGCCGTGGTGGCGCGCTTCGTCTCCAACGTGCTCAGCCCGGCGACGGCCGACCTCGTCGACGTCCGACGGCGCATCCGCACCGCCATCGACGAGCGCCGCTTCACCGTCGTCTACCAGCCCATCGTGCGTGCCCACGACCGACACCTGGTCGCCGTCGAAGCGCTGTCGCGCTTCGTCGGGCCACCGGACGAGCCGCCCGACCACTGGTTCGCCGCCGCCGCGACGTGCGGCCTCGGGGTCGAGCTCGAGCTGGCCGCCTTCGGCACCGCGCTCTGCGCTCTCCCCCGCCTGCCCGACGACGTGAAGCTCGGCGTGAACATCGGGCCGGAAGCGCTCGGCGCTCCCGAGCTCGCCGCCCTGCTCACGTCGGTCGACGCCAGCCGAGTCATCATCGAGCTGACCGAGCACGCCCCTGTGCACGACTACGGCTCCGTCCAGTCCGTCCTGGCCTCGCTCCGCCGCCTCGGGACGCGCCTGTCGGTCGATGACACCGGGGCCGGGTTCGCCAGCCTCACCCATATCGTCAAGCTGGCACCCGAGTTCATCAAGCTCGACCGGTGGATCGTCGCCGCCGTCGACGCCGATCCCGTCCGCCGAGCCCTCGTGGTCGCCCTCGTGGGCTTCGCCCACGCGCTCGGCGCCCGTGTCGTCGGCGAGGGGGTCGAGACCGCTGCCGAGCTCGAGGCCCTCTGCGACCTCGGCGTCGACTTCGCCCAGGGCTACTACATCGCCCGGCCCGGTCCGCTCGACGCAGCCGTGGCGCTCGCCCAGCCGACCACCCCTGCGGCGTAGCGCCTGTCTTGTCGCCGACCACAGGACCCGGTGCCGCCTGGCGCGGCCGGGAGCCAACGGCGACACTGCGGGCATGGACGCACCCACCGCCCGGCCCGGCCCGACGCTGCTCGAAGGGCTCGCCACCACCCGCGCCATCCGTCGCTACACCGACCGCCCGGTGACCGACGACGAGCTCGCCACCATCCTCTGGCACGCCACGAGGGCTCCCTCGGGCTCGAACCGCCAGGCGTTCCGCTTTCTCGTCCTGCGTGACGGCGTCCGCACCCGCGCCGCCCGCCAGCTGCTCGCCCGCGCCGCCCACGACCTCTGGTCGACCAAGCGTGCCGCCGACGGCTACGGCTCCGGCTCGGGGTCCGACCCCGCGTCGCCCAAGGCACGCCTCGCCACCGTGCTCCAGCACTACGCCGACCACGTCGCCGAAGCCCCCGTGGTCGTGCTCGCCGGCCTGGTCCGCTACCGGCCCGCCGACCCCCTCGAGGGGGCGTCCGTCTACCCCGCCTGCCAGAACCTGCTGCTCGCGGCCCGAGCCGTGGGGCTCGGTGGCGTGCTGACCCAGCTCCACGCCTTCGTCGAGGGCGATCTCCGCGCCGTTCTCTCGATCCCCGAGGGTGTCGGGCTGCACGCCACCATCACCCTCGGCGAGCCGGCCGGCCGCCACGGTCCGGTGCGCCGCCGCCCCCTTGCCGAGCTCGTCTACGAGGACTCGTGGGGAGCGCCGGCCACCTGGGCCGTGGACCCGGCGGGGACCCGCTTCACGCAGGCGGGGCCGCCTGAGCGCTGACCCGGCGCTCCACCCTTTGCCGGCGTCGCCACCTCTTCCGCCGCGCAGGACGTCACGGCTACCGTGTGCCCATGCAGCCGCCGTCGACCGACGCGACCGCCGATCCCGCCGGGGTCGACCTCGCCGACCCGGCGTTCTGGGGTCGCCCCCTCGAGGAGCGCCACGCCGTCTTCGCCGCCCTCCGCGCCCGGCCCGGGCTCCCCTTCTACGACGAGCCCGAACCGTCGACGAACTACGAGACCATCGTGCCCCGCGGACCGGGGTTCCGCGCCGTGCTCCGCTACCAGGACGTCGTCACGGCGTCCAAGGACCCGGCCACCTACACGTCGGGCCAGGGGGCGGTGACCGTCATCGACCTCCCTCCGGAGATGGTCGAGTACTTCGGCGGCATGATCTCGACGGACCGGCCCCGCCACACCCGGCTGAGACGGATCGTGGCCGCCGCCTTCACCGAGCGGCGGATCGGCGCCATCGCGTCGACCATCCAGCACGTCGCCGACGGGGTCGTCGACACGGTGGGCGAGCTCGGCGAGTGCGACTTCGTCGTCGACATCGCCGCCCCGCTCCCCCTCGCCATCATCTGCGACCTGATGGGCGTCCCCGCCTCGGCGCGCGGGGACGTGCTGCGGTGCTCGAACGTCATCCTGAGCGGCGGCGACCCCGAGTTCGTCCCGGAGGGCACCGACCCGGTCCTCTCCTACGCCGCTGCCGGAGCCGAGCTCACCGCCCTGATGGAGGAGCTCGCCCGCTTCCGCACCGAGCGTCCCACCGACGACCTGACCACGGCGCTCGTGACGAGCAACGTCGACGGCGAGTCCCTCACCCACGGTGAGCTCGCCTCCTTCTTCATCATGCTGCTCATCGCCGGCAACGAGACGACGCGCAACGCGCTGGCCCACGGGCTATGGGCGATGACCTGCTTCCCTGACCAGCGGCACCGGTGGCAGGACGACGTCGACGGGGTCGGTCCGACCGCCGTCGAGGAGCTCCTCCGCTGGTCGACGCCGGTCACCTGGATGCGCCGGACCGTCGCCCGCGACACCGTCCTCGCGGGCGAGGAGCTCCACCCCGGGGACAAGCTGCTGCTCTTCTACGGCTCGGCGAACCGCGACGAGTCCGTCTTCGCCGACCCCGATGCCTTCGACGTCCTCCGCTCGCCCAACCCGCACGTGAGCTTCGGAGCCGGCGGCCCGCACACCTGCCTCGGGGCGCACCTCGCCCACCACGAGCTCGACGTGATGGTCCGCACCCTCTTCCGACGGCTGCCAGACATCGAGGCGAGCGGGGAGCCCGACCGTCTCGTGTCGAGCTTCGTCAACGGCATCAAGCACCTGCCGTGCAGGTTCACGCCCGAAGGACGGCGCGCGCCCGGACGGCACCGGGCCCGATCGCTCACTTGACCCCGGGCACCCGCTTCAAGAGCCGCAGGGCTTGCGTCATCACCTTGGCATAGCGCTCGGCGGAGAGGAACGGCGGTGGGGCGATCGCCATGCCGCGCTGCACGGCGATGGTCTGCGCCTCGGTGTACTTGAGCAGACCGTGCTCGCCGTGCCGGCGCCCCGCGCCCGACGCCTTGAACCCGCCCATCGGCGCGTCCATCGACGCCCAGGCGGCGGCGTAGCCCTCGTTGACGTTGACGGTGCCCGCCTGCAGTCGGGCTGCGACACGCTTGCCTCGCCGTGGGTCACCCGTCCACACGCTGAAGTTGAGCCCGTACTCGCTGTCGTTCGCCCGGGCCACCGCCTCGTCCTCGGACTCGACGCGGTAGAGGGACACCACCGGCCCGAAGGTCTCCTCGCGGCAGAGCTCCATCCCCTCGGACACGTCGGTCAGCACCGTCGGCTCGTAGAAGTAGGGCCCCACGTCGGGCCGGGTCCGTCCTCCGGCCAGCACGGTGGCCCCGTGGCCGACCGCGTCGTCGACGTGCTTCTCGACGGTGGCGAGCTGCCGGGCTGACGCCAGCGAGCCGACGTCTGCGCCGTAGTCGAAGGCAGCCGACAGGCGAAGCTTCCGGGCGGCATCAGCGAACTCGCGGGTGAAGCGGTCCCACAGCGAGCCGGCGACGTAGATGCGCTCCATCGAGATGCACAGCTGCCCGGTGTTGGAGAACGACGCCCGGATCGCCCCGGGAACGGCCTTGCCCAGGTCGGCGTCGTCGAGGACGAGCAGGGCGTTCTTGCCGCCGAGCTCCATCGAGAAGTCGACCAGCCGCTGGGCCGCCTGCGCCGCCACCGATCGCCCCACCGCGGTCGACCCGGTGAACATCACGAAGTCCGCCCCCTCCACCAGCGGGGAACCGAGCTCGGTGCCCGCCCCAGTCACGACCTGCAGGACGCCCTCGGGCAGGCCCGCCTCGGCGAGGAGCTCGGCCGCCCACAGTGCCGAGTAGGGGGTCCGCTGGTCGGGCTTGGTGACTACCGCGTTGCCCGCCACGAGGGCGGGAAGCGCATCGCTGATGCCCAGGGTGAGCGGGTAGTTCCACGGCGAGATGATCCCGACCACGCCTTTGGGATGGTGATGCTCCCACGTCTCGGTGAGCCCGGGGATCGCCCCCTGCCGGCGCCGGGGAGCGAGCGCGCGCGCTGCCGTGTGCGCGTAGTAGCGGGCGCACAACGCCACGTCGAGGACTTCCTCGTAGGCGTGCCGGCGTGCCTTGCCGCTCTCGAGCTGGATCAGGTCGAGGACCTCGCCCTGGCGATCGAGGACGAGGTCGTGGAGCCGCAGCAGCACGGCGGCACGCTCCGCGACCGGTGTGGCGGCCCAGCCCGCCTGGGCGTGACGGGCCCGCTCGAACGCGACCGCGACGTCGTCGGCCGTGCAGCGGGGCACGGCGCCCACCGCCTCGGCCGTAAAGGGCGCCTCGACGACGAGCGGCTCGCGCCGCGCCGCTGTCGCCACGCGCGTCGCCAGTGCGTCGAGGCGCTCGGCCGTCAGCCGGTCGGTCGGAAGATGGCGGTTGGGAATGCTGCCGGCTGCGTCCGCGGTGCCCATGGTGACCTCCTCCTGGCCGGCCGCGCCGGCCCGCTCTCCCCCGTCAAGCCGCGACGCCCTGCCCACGCCGACGCACCGTCCAGCGTACCGAGCACCCGGTCGCACGCGGTCGGCGGTCGGCGGTCGGCCCTCCAGCGGCGTCCGGTCAGCCCCAGCCGGCGAGCAGCGCGTGCCAGTAGAAGGCGGGAAGCCCGAACCGCTTCAGGTACCAGAGGTCCCGGCGCTCGCGGCGGGTGTCGAGGAAGGGCAGGGTGGGGTGCGGCGCCAGGCTGTAGTCGAACTCCGCCAGCACCAGACGCCCTCGCGCCGTGGTGAACGGGCAGGCGGCATAGCCGTCGTAGCGGGCGGGCAGCTCGCCCTCCCCCGCCAGGGTGGCGAGCACGTTGGCCACGACCACGGGCGCCTGGCGACGGATGGCGGCCCCGGTCTTCGACGTCGGGGCGTCGCACACGTCGCCCAACGCGAACACGTTCGGGTAGCTGACGTGCCGCAGCTGGTGGCGGTCGACGGGCACCCACCCGAAGGGCCCCGGGCCGCCGAGCGGGCTGGAGCGCACGAAGTCCGGGGCGCGCTGGGGCGGCACGGCGTGGAGGAGGTCGTAGTCGAGCTCGACGGTCGACCCGTCGACCCCGTCGCCGCCGGCGCGGGTGAAGCAGGCCCGTCGACCGTCGGGGTCGACGGCGGTGAGCTCGTGGCCGAAGCGGGTGTCGATGCCGTACCGCTCAACGACGCCGGCGAGGACCGTGGCGAACTCGGGCACGCCGAAGAGACCACCCGCCCCGGTGGCGAAGGTCACCGTCGCGTTGCCGAGGACCCCACCACGCCGCCAGTGGTCGCTCGCCAGGTAGGCGGCCTTCTGCGGCGCTCCCGGGCACTTGACCGGCGTCCCCGGGGCGGTGAAGAGCGCCCGGCCGCCGCGGAATCGCCGCATGAGCTCGGCCGTCTTCGGCGCCAGCTCCGGCGTGTAGTTGCTCGACGCGAAGGGAGTGGCCACGGCTTCGAAGAGGCCGGGGACACGGTCCCAGGCGAGCTCGAGGCCTGGGCACAGCACCAGGACGTCGTAGCCGATCCGGCCCCCCGAGGCCATGGTCACGGCCTGCTCCTCGGGGTCGAGCTCGGTGGCTGCATCCTGCACCCACCGCACGCCCCGGGGCACGACCGTTGCTTCGGGGCGCCGGGTGCGCTCGAGCGCCGACACCCCGGCACCGACCAGCGTCCAGAGGGGCTGGTACCAGTGGACGCCCGACGGCTCGAGGAGCGCCACGTCTTCCACGCCGGCCCGACGGAGGCGCGCTGCCACCGTCACGCCGGCTGTCCCGCCACCCACGATCACGACTCGATGGTGCACGTCCGTCTCCTTGCTCGTCCTCGCCGGTTCCCGCCGTCCCGACCCCGATCCTAATGTTTACTACTTCAGTAAACAAGTAAGGATTTGCTACGGCCTTCGGGTGGGCGCTCGGGTGGGCTTCGGCACGGCCTCCGGCGGCCGGAAGGCCGGCGCCGAGGCCGCACGGCCGTCCCCGCCAGCGCGCCGGCGTCGCCACGCCGGCAACCCAAGCCCTGTGCCCGCAGTTCTCGCTGGTCTTCCAGCCGCGAGAACCGGGAACGGAACGGAACGGAACCCTGGCGGACGATGCCCACGGGTGGGTCACCCGTCTGGCACCGCCTCGCGCTTCGACGCGACGAGCCCGATCAGGACCCCACCGTGACCTGGAGGATCGGACCCTGGCCCGGCACCGAGATCTGCTCCAGAAGGACCTGGATCGACCCCTTGGAGAGCTTGGCGATCGTACCGGCGCCTGGGTTGTTGGACGACGTCGTCTCGGTGAAGCCGGCTGACTCGAGGTTCTTCACGTAGTCGGCCAGCGCACTGGCGCTGGTCTCGTCCGCCTGGATCAGCCACTCGTTCGGGCTGAGCTGTCGGGCCACGACATAGCTCCCCGGGGGCGCCGGGACCTGCGAGGGGAAGCCGGCGGGGACGCCGGTCCCCGACGAGGGTGCCCTCGGGACGTTCGGAACGGGAATGGAGCTCGACGCGGACGCGGCCGGGGCCGAGATCTGGCCCACGCCGCCGATCGAGGTGACGGTGAAGCTCATCCCGTGGCCGGACACGCCCGTCGCGTTGGCCGCCGAGCCTCCCGTCACGCCTCCCCGATAGGAGAGCAGCGCGCCATTCGACGTCTCCACGCACGCCTGGGCTGACTCGTCCACGATCGATGCGTTCGGCGCCCGGACGTGGATCGTGATGCCCGAGGCGCCGGCGACCGTGCACGGTGCGCCCCGCGTGATCGCGATGTGCGTGACATGCGTGTACCCGAACAGCTGCTCGGCGAACGCCGGCTCGCCGAAGAGATGGTTGACTCCCTGTGGCGTCTGCAGGTGGACCGGCGCCACCTGGCCGACGGCCACCGACGAACCCTGGCCGTCCACGTCGTACGTGGTCACGGCAGGAGCGTCCGTCTGGACCTCCCAATCGGTGGGGCTGTGGACCTTGCCGGCCCAGGTCATCGACGCGCTGCCGGCGAGGTTCTTCGACGTGAACGTGTAGTTCTGCAGTCCGCCGAGCTTGGCCAGGTTCAGCCCGTCCACCGTGGCCGACGATGCCTGCGACCCGGCGGTCGCCGACGCCCGGGCCGGCGACGAGCCCGCCGAACCGGCCGCCGAATTGCCGCCGCACGCTGCTCCGACCACGCAGACCGCGGCAAGCACCAGTGCGAGCGAGGTGCGCCGCCGCCACGATCGACCTGTCATCTGACCTCCTGGGAGATGTGCGCCACGCGCGGAGTTGTTGGAGTGTAGTGGGGCGGTCGGCGCCGGGGACGATGACCGGTTCGCCCCGGCGATGGCCACGAGCCACCGCCCGATCCCCATCGGTGCGATCCTCGGACGTGGCCACGAGGGACGACTGCTGGCGGCGGCAAACACCGAAGCGGGCACGGCTCGCCCAGGCCCCGTGAGCCTCGCTCCCGCCGCCTGGTGCCACGAGGGCACGCGGCCGACGTTGCCCATCACGCCACTGCTCCCGACCCGTCGCAGCCGGTCCAACGGCAGCTACGCCTACCCTCTGACCTGCACCTTCGTGGTCGGGCTGCCGGGATTTGAACCCGGGACCTCTTGACCCCCAGTCAAGCGCGCTAACCAAGCTGCGCCACAGCCCGTCATCCTGATCACCCCGTTCAGGGCGGTCGGCCACCGAGGCAGCCCTGGACACGCCCGGCCCGCCCGTCCGGACGCCTGCTGGGGGCAGGAGTTTCTGGACAACAACTGGACAGATCGGGCCCGCGTCCGGAACCGCTCCGGAGGTGCCAGTGTAGTCGGGGTCCAACCGAGGCTTCGAGCCCGGGCCGGGGCAGCTGGCCGACGCGGCCGATCGCCGTCTGGAGTTGCCACCATGTGCCACGACTGCGGCGGTCCACTCGTTCGCGGCACACGTCGCCGTCGTCGCCGAGATGCCCGGAGCCCTGCGTTTCGAGGTGGCCAGGTGCACCTCGCTCGACGGCCCGGTCTCCCCTGGCTCCGTCCCCGCCGAGCTCTGGTCCGACGACGCGACCGCCAGGCAGGCGTGCTCCGCCAGCCCGCGGGCAGGCCGCAGCCGCAGCCCTGGCCAACGTCGCCGCCGGTGGAGCCACGATGGTCCTCGGCACGGTGATCGGAGGTCGACCACCGTGACCGGTTCGCGCGTGGGCGGGACCCGGGGTGCCGTCCTCCCGCCAACGGTGCCGACGCCGCACCGGGAGGCGTCCCTCGACCCGAAGGAGGGAGGACAGCTGCGACCTCAGACCGTGGGTCCGCCGCTCACGTAGAGGATCTGGCCGTTGACGAAGCCGGAGCGCTCGTCGACGAAGAACGACACGGCCTGGGCGATGTCGGCCGGTTCGCCGACCCGCCGCACCGGGTTGTGCGCCGCTGCCTGCTTCTGGAACTCGACGAAGTCCATCCCCATGCGCTCGGCGGTCGCCTCGGTCATCGCCGTGACGATGAACCCGGGGGCGATGGCGTTGACGGTGATGCCGAAGGACCCGAGCTCGACGGCGAGCGTGCGGGTGAAGCCCTGGAGGCCGGCCTTGGCCGTCGAGTAGTTGGCCTGGCCGCGGTTGCCGAGCGCCGAGGTGCTCGACAGGTTCACGATGCGACCCCATCGCCGCTCGACCATGAACGCCTGTGCGGCCCGGCTCATGAGGAAGGAGCCCCGCAGGTGGACCCCCAGCACCTGGTCCCAGTCCTCGACGCTCATCTTGAAGAGGAGGTTGTCGCGCGTGATGCCGGCGTTGTTGACGAGCACGGTGGGCGCTCCGAGCTCGGCGGCGATGCGGGCGACACCGGCCTCGACCGACTCGGCGTCCGAGACGTCGAGACCGACCCCGAGGCCCTTTCGGCCCTCGGCCTCGACCGCGGCGACCGTCTCGGCGGTGGCGCCCTCGTCGAGGTCGACGACGGCGACGTCGAAGCCGTCCGCCGCCAGGCGGACGGCGATGCCGGCACCGATGCCCCGAGCGGCACCGGTCACGATGGCGGTCTTGGTGGTGTCTGGGCTCATGGGGGCTCCTCCGTGGTCGGTCTCGGTCGGTCGTCGGCGGCCCCGCTCCGGGTGCCGACGGTGAAGCATACGGAGTCCGCCCACCACCGCTGTGCCACTGCCTCCGCCATGACAGGTGGACCAGGCGGTCCTCCGGGCAGCAGGGCGACCACCACGACGCCTCCCCGTTCCTTCGGGCCCAGGCCCACCGCCACGGGCCCGACGGGGTACGCGTCTAGCCTGCCCTGACGAGATGACCCCAGCCCTCGCCAAGCGAGAGCGCCCCACGACCTCGCAGGCGGCCTGGTCTCGCCGCCAGCTGGCGAGCGTGGCACTGGCCATCGCCCTGGCGACGACCGGGGTGCTCCCCGTGTTCCTGACCGGCGCCCTCGCCGTCCAGCTCGAGGCACACCTGCAGGTCGGGACGACGGCCATCGGGGGCGCGGTGGCGACCTACTTCTGTGCCTCGGCGCTCAGCTCCGTCCGGGGTGGACGTCTGGCCGAGCGGGTCGGCCCGCTCAAGGTCCTGCTCGTCGCCGTCGGCCTGGCCGGGGTCGCCCTCCTCGGCATCGGCGTCGCGGTCACGTCGCTCCCCGCTCTCCTCGGGTTCCTGGTGGTCGGCGGTCTCTCCAATGGGGCGATGCAGCCGGCCGTGAACCTCCTCCTCACCCAGGTGGTCGACGACGGACGCCGAGGCCTTGCCTTCGGCGTGAAGCAGGCCGCCATCCCCACCTCGACGCTGTTGTCGGGCCTCGCCGTGCCCGCGTTGGCCCTCACGGCCGGGTGGCACGTCGCCTACCTCGCCGCCGGGGGGCTCACCGTCCTCGTCGCGACGGCCCTCGTCACCGTCGGGCCCCGGCTGATGCCCGCACCTCCGCCCGCTCCAGGTCGCGTCCGCACGACAGCCGGCGGTGACGGGCGCCCAGGTCGGCTCGAGCTGCGCCGGCCGGCAGGCCGAGGGCAGCGCCCTGACCGGAAGCGGGACCGTGGGCAGCCCGGTCGCGGGAGCACCTTCGACATACGGCCGCTTGTCTTCCTGGCCGTCGCCATGGCCTGCGCGGTGGCCGCCTCGAACGCCATGGGCTCCTTCGTCGTCCCCGGGGCCGTCCACGACGGGATCGCCCCCGGCCTCGCCGGCTTCCTGTCGGCAGCGGGCAGCGTCGTCGGCCTCTCGGCGCGTGTCGGCCTCGGCTGGCGAGCCGACCGCAGGGACGTACGGGGCCACCGGGCCGCCGACGACCACCTCGCGACCGTCACCGTCCTCGTGGCGGTGGGTGCACTCGGCTACGGAGCGCTCGCCGTCGGCAACCTCGGCCTGCTCGTCCCGGCCGTCCTCGTCGCCTACGGCGGCGGCTGGGGCTACAACGGCCTCTTCAACTTGGCCGTGGTGCGCGCCTACCCCGACGCGCCCGCACGGGCGACGGGTGTGACCCAGGTGGGGACCTACGTCGGAGGGATGGTCGGACCCTTCGGCTTCGGGGTCGTCGTCGACCACTTCGGCTTCACGGTCGGCTGGGCGCTCTGCGCCGTCCTCGCCGTCCTCGCCGTCGGCGCCTTCGCCGTGAGCCGGCGACGCCTGCGCACCGCGGCGGCCCTGGCGGGCAGCCCGGCAGCGGT
>JAJZJT010000068.1 GCA_021809995.1 Actinomycetes bacterium | reverse complement strand
GGCCACGGCCGCGAGCCCGTCGAGGACCGTCCGACACTCGAGGTCCCACACGTCGCTCGAACCGCCGTCGCCGAGGTTGACGGTTGCCGCGAGACGCCCGAAGACGGCGAGGCGCGACCCGGGCGCGAGCGGCAGCACTGGCGCGCCCCCGACTGGCTCGTTGCGTAGCACCACCACCGAACGGGCAGCGACCTCCCGAGCAAGCCGGCGGTGCTCGGGCGATCCGAGCACGTCAGACGCCGGCACCGGCCTCGACAGCACGTCGTCGAAGCGCAGCAGGGTCGCGACCAGCCGGGCAGCTGCCGCGTCAACGTCGTCCCACGTGGCCCGACCCTCGTCGAGGGCGGCCGGCAGGTGGCGGGCGCGCACCATGCGGTAGGGCATCTCGACGTCGAGCCCGGCCGCGAGCGACGTCACCGCGTCGCGCAGGCCGAAGATCCAGTCGCTGATGACGAAGCCGGCGAACCCCCACTCGCCGCGGAGAACGTCGGCGATCAGCGCTCGGCTCTGGCCGCACCACTCGCCGTTCACCGAGTTGTACGCCGACATGACCGAGGCCACGCCCTCGTCGACGACGCGGCGGAACTGCGGCAGGTAGACCTCGTGGAGGGCGACCTCGTCGACCTCGACGTCCACGGCGAACCGGGCGTTCTCCATCGAATTGCAGGCGAGGTGCTTCACGCATGCCAGCACATGCCGCTGCAGGCCACGGGTGGCCGCGGCGGCGAGCTCGCCGACGTGGAACGGGTCCTCCCCGTAGGTCTCCTGGGCCCGACCCCACGCCGGGTGGCGCAGGACGTTGACGCACACGGCCCCGGTCAGGGTGGCCCCGGCAGCCCGCAGCTCGCGCCCGATCGCCTCGCCGACTCGCTCCTCGAGCTCGGGGTCCCACGTGGCGCCCCGGGCCATCGCCACGGGGAAGCACGTGGCGTTGCCCACGACGCACCCCCGGGGCCCGTCGGAGAAGGCGATCCCCGGCAGCCCGACGCGCTCGACGCGTGCGGCCACGAAGGGAGCCCGGTGGTACCCATCCTCGGCGAGGAAGGCGAGGCCGGACCACGTCGGCGCATCACCGTCGAGGCACCACAACCGCTCGTCGGGCGAGAGCGCCGCGACCAGCTCCCGGGCCGCGTTCTCGGGGGTGCACCCCGCGCGGACGGCCGTGCGGGCCTCGTCGAAGGTGGTGATGGCCATCGCGTGTCGCTCCTCCCCTCGCCGGAGCATGCCAGCTCGTCGGCACACACCGCGGCACACGCCGTCGGACGCGCCTCGGCGAGGTCGTCGGCCGGCTCCCCCGGTACCCGCAGGTCCCAGTCGGCGGACCCGAGGCTACGCCGAGACGGGGTCTCTCGGAACGGCTCCCCACCCGACCCCTGAACGCGGGCCTCAGCCCGGCGTGCGGCGGAGCTGGCGGACGAGCTGGTGCGCCGGGGTGAAGAGGCGGTGAGCCGTGAGGGTGGAGGCCACAAGGGCAGCGAAGGCGTTCCCCCCGAGGAGCATGTACATCACGACCAGCTGGAGCCGGATGGCGGCCAACGGCGAGGCACCTGCGAGGATCATGCCGGTCATGGCCCCTGGCAGCGCTACCAGCCCGACGACCTTGGTCTGGTCCACGCTCGGCAGCATGGCGCTGCGGAGCGAGGCCCGCAGCCACGGCAGTGCAGCCTGGTGGCTGCTCTGGGCGAGCGAGAGGCGGGCCTCGACCTCGCGCCGGTTTGCCGCCAGGTCGTCGTGGAGACGGGTCATGACGAGCGAGGTGGTGTTCATGGCGGCGGTGATCACCATCGAGCCGAGAGGGACGATCGCCCGGGGCGACACCGGGACGATCCGGGCCGCGGCGAGCACGCCGAGGGTCGCGGCCGTGGCGACGGACACCGAGGCGGCGGCGACACGCCGGCTGCCGGGCACCCGTCGGGCACGAGCGCCCGAGGTCAGCGCTGCGGTCGCCACCATGACGGCGAGCACCAGCGGCGTCAGCCACCCGTGCCCGGTGAAGACGAACTCGAGCACGTAGCCCACGGCCAGTAGCTGGACGAACGAGCGAAGGGTGGCGACGGCCATGTCCCGCTCCAAGCCCACCCGCTGCCAGCGCGAGATGGCCGCGGCGAGGAGGACGAGGAACAGCGACAGGGCGATGTCGCCGAAGGTGACGGGCCCCGAGACGAGGGAGCTGGCCGTGCTAGCGAGGAGCATGCCGGTCAACTGTCGCTGCTGGGCGGCGCTCCGTCGCCCTCGACCAGCCCGTCTGCCTGCCGTGGCAGCGGTCGCACTTCTATGACGTGGTCGGCGAGATCGCCGTGACGCGGATCGTGGGTCACCATGACCACGGTCAGCCCCTCGTCGGCCAGGTGGCGCACCAGGTCCTCGATCCCGCCCTTCGAGTCCCCGTCGAGCGCCGAGGTCGGCTCGTCGAGGCACAGTACGTCGGGGCGCAGCGCGAGGCTCCGGGCGAGCGCCATCCGCTGCGCCTCCCCCACCGAGAGGCGGTCGGCGTCGCGGTTGGCGAGGGCCGGGTCGAGACCGACGTGCGCCAACAGCCCCGCGACGTCGGTCCCCACGTTGTCGGCGACCGTGCCGGGGAAGGTGACGGGCACCTGTCCCACGCTCTGGACCCGGCGCCGCAGCTCGAGGACGTCGTAGGAGCGGATGTCCCGCCCGTCGAGGAGCACGAAGCCCGCATCGGGGTCGTCGAGACGGTTGAGCAGGCGGAGCAGGGTCGTCTTTCCAGCACCCGACGGTCCCATGACGGCCGTGAGACCTGCAGCCGGGATGCACGCCGAGAACCCGTCGACGATGGGCCCGTCGTCGCCGTCGACGCGGACGTCGCGCAGCTCGAAGCGAGGAGGTGCGGCGATCACCGCTGGCCACCCTCTCCGTCCTGCCCCGTCCACCGGCCCGTCACGATGCCAGGGAGCAGCTCAACGGCCAGCTCGGCCACCGCCCGGCGGAGGACCTCCAGCTCCCGACGGCCGCGGGATGTCGCCCGGTACAGACGCAGCGAGCGCCCGTTGTCAACGACGACGCGGCTCGACAGCAGACCTTCGGCCTCCATCCGGTGCAGCAGCGGGTAGAGCGTGCCGGGGCTGATGACGTACCCGTGGCGGCTGAGCTCTTCGGCCAACCACGCCCCGTAGACGTCGTCGTCGGCTGCATGGTGGAGGACGTGCGCCTGGGCGGCGCCGCGGAGGAAATCCCGCACCACGGCCGGTCGACCCCGGGCTGGACGTCGGTCACCGGTCGATGGCCCTCCGGCGCTCGACCTTCGTGTCATCGGTCCGGAGCCACGCGCTCCCCGACCCCGGTCGCACCGGGGGGCGGGACGTGGCGTGCGGGCGGGACGTGGCGTGCGGGCGGGACGTGGCGTGCGGAGGGGACGGGCCCGGGCAGGACGGGCGGTGGCTGCATTGGAGGAGGATATCGGTTTGCGATATCGGTGGACGATAGCGCGGGACAAGCGTGCTGTGCGCCGGCCGGTCCCGGTGTGCGCTGCCCCGCCCGAGCCGGCTCGCCGACGGCCCCGGCTGGTGAGCGCCTCCGGGCACGTGGAGCGGCGGGTGCCGTGGCGACGGAGTGGCTAACCGAGGAGCACGCCGGGGTTGAGCACGCCGGCCGGGTCGAGCCGCGCCTTGGCGGCGGCCAGCGCCTCGGCGAAGAGTTCCGGGCGCTGCCGGTCGTACCAAGGCCGGTGGTCACGGCCCACAGCGTGGTGATGGGTGATCGTGCCCCCCGTCGACAGGATCGCGTCGCTGGCCGCATCCTTGATCTCCTGCCAGTGGCCGAGCTGGCGGCCGCGCTCGCTGGGTGCCACCACGGTGAAGTACGGCGCCGGGCCGTCGGGGTAGACGTGGGTGAACCGACAGGTCAGGCTGCCCCCGCTCGCGCCGAAGGCAGCGTGGACCGCGTCGGTGACCGCGGCGTGCAACGCGGGGAACCGCTCCCAGGTGACGGCGGTCTCGAAGGTCTCGGCGATCCAGCCCAACCGCGCCACACCGTCGCGCAGGTACGGCGCTCGGAAGAACGAGGAGCGCCACGCGCCCGATGCGCCCTCGGTCGACGACGAGCGGATGCCCTCCGGTGCTTCACCGCCGTGGTCGAGGCAGCGCTCGAGGGCTGACCGGCACAGGCCGTCGACCGGGAACGTGGCGGACTCGAAGCCGAGCAGAAGGAGCGCCGAACCTCCGCCCCCGGAGCCAACCGCCTCCTCGGGGTCGAGCAAACGGCAGTTGGAGGGGAAGAGCCCCGCCTGGACGACCGCCCGGGCAGCCTCGGCACCGGCTGCGAAGGTCGGGAAGCGCAACGCAGCGGCCGCCTTGTGGACGGGCCGGTCCTGCAAGCGGACCCACGCCTCGGTGACCACGCCGAGGATGCCCTCGGACCCCAGTACCAACCGGTCGGGAGACGGACCGGCCCCAGACCCCGGCAAGCGCCGCGACTCGAGGATGCCGGCGGGCGTCACGGTCCGGAGCGACTCGACGAAGTCGTCGATGTGCGTGTAATTGGTCGCGAAGTGACCCCCCGCCCGGGTGGCCACCCAGCCGCCCAAGGTGCTGTGCTCGAAGGACTGGGGGAAGTGGCGGAGGGTGAGCCCGTACGGGCGCAGGGCGTCCTCGAGGTCGGGGCCGAAGGTGCCGGCTCGCACACGGGCGGCCCGGCTCGTCCGGTCGACCTCGGCCACGCCGGCGAGCTGCTGGAGGTCGAGAGAGACGACTCCGGCGAAGCGGTCCCGGGCCGCACCACCTTCGACGCCTCCGACCACCGACGAGCCGCCGCCGAAGGGGACGACGGCGATGCCGGCGCTCGCGCACCACTCGAGGACGTCCGCGACGTCCTCCTCGCGCCGCGGGCGCACCACGAGGTCCGGGGCGGCGGCGAGGTGACCGGCCAGTGCCCGCACCACGTCCCGGAAGGACTTGCCGTACGTGCGAGCGGCCCGGTCCGCCGGCGCGTCCGAGCAGAGCCCGGCGAGCGACGCTGGGGGCTCGATCCGCACGGGAGGCAGGTCGAGGTCGGCGATAGCAGGGACCGGGGCCAGCGAGGGTGCCGGGGCCGACGGGAACCGCTCGGCGAGAGCGGCACCGACGGCCTCGAGCTCGGCGTCGGCGAGCGCCTCGTCCGCGTAGCCCCACCCCCACCAAGACCGCGGCCGTGGCACGCTCACCCGAGCGTCCCGGCGTCGACCAGGCCGCTGACCCGGGCAAGCACGTCCTCGGCCTCGGCCACGAACCGCTCGACCAGCTCGCCAGCGGGTACCAGCGAGCCGACCGCCCCGACGCCCTGGCCACACGGGTAGAACTCGCGCAAAGGGTCGACCTCGGCGTCCTCGGGCGCCCCCAGGTGGTTGGCGCCGGCCTGGATGGAGGCGATCACCTGCTGAGGGAACGGCTGGAGCTCCTCGGGGTGCTCCTCGTAGTAGGCGGTGAAGTCATTGCGGACGACCCGGCAGGTCTTGCCGGTGAACGCCCGCGAGACGACGGTGCCGTCCTCGGCCGTGCCGAGGAGGGTGTCCTTGTAGAACCGCTGGGCGCGAGCCTCGGGCGTGGCGATGAAGCGAGTCCCCACCCAGATGCCGGCCGCGCCCAAGGAGAGCGCGGCTGCGAGCCCCCGGCCGTCGACGATGCCCCCGGCCGCCACCACCGGCACCTGTCCGCCGACCGCGTCGACGATCTGGGGAACGAGCGGCATGGTGGCCACCTGCCCCGTGTGACCGCCGGCTTCGGTGCCCTGGGCCACGACGAGGTCGCAGCCGGCGTCGACGGCCCGGCGGGCGTGGGAGACCTTGCCGCACATGTTGGCGACCAGCACGCCATTGCGATGGCACAGCTCGACCGCCTCGGCGGGGACACCGAGCCCGGCGACGAAGACGGACGCCCCCTCGTCGATCAGCTGCTGCACCTGCTCGACCAGGTTGCCAGGCGCCGCCGTCAACAGGTCGACGCCGAACGGCCGGTCCGTGAGGGACCGGACCGCGCGGATCTCCTCGACCATCTGGTCACTCGACATGGTCGAGGCGCCCAGGCAGCCGAAACCGCCGGCCTCCGACACCGCCGCCACCAAACGGTGATAGGACACGCCCCCCATGCCGGCCAGCATCACGGGGTGTGCAACCTCGAGCAGCTCGGTCAGTCGGGTCCGGATCACTGGTGCTCCTCTTCGTCGACGGGACGCCGCGTACGCCCCGGTCCCTGCGGGCGCGTCGCGCGCCCGGCCTGTCCCTGCCGCGCTGCTCTGCCCGGCCGTGGTCGTAGTCCGTCGAGCAGCACGCGGACCGCAACGTCAGCCACCTCTCCCGCCTCCATGCCGTCGTCGGTCGACAGGCGCCGGAGGGCCAGTTGGCCGATGAGCGCCGCGGCGCTGAAGGCGGCGACCCTGGGCGGCACGTCGACGATCGCTCCGCGCCGCTGCCCGGCGGCGATCATGTCAGCGAGGTCGTCCACGAAGCGCTCGTAGACGCCGGCCACGTGGGCCTCGAACCGTCCGCCCATGGCCCAGACGTCGCGAAACAAGAACGTCGCGGTTGCCCGGTCTCGCTCGAAGAACTCGAAGGTGGCACGCACCGCGTCGGTGAGGGCCTCGACGGCGTCGCCCGCCGTCGAGACGGCGAGCGCGTCCTCGATGTGCTGGCGGAGGGACGCCTCCTCGGCAGCCACGAGGGCGTGGAACAGGTCGTCCTTCGACGCGAAGTACCAGTAGACGGCGCCATAGGACAGCCCCGCCGCACGCGCCACGTCCGCCATCGTCGCGGCGTGGAACCCCTGGCCGGCGAAGACCCGTTTGGCGGCGTCGAGGATCTGGCGTCGCCGCGCCGCCTTCTGCTCGTCGCCCACCGCCCGCACACGCGTGCGCGGGGATGGAGCGGTGATCGGTCCGGCGGCGCTGCTCCTCGGCACGGCCCGTCATGGTAGGAACGCCAGACTGATCCGTCAATCGGTAGCGGGTCGGCCGACGACGCGATCGTGCGGCGTGCGAGGCACCGCCGAGCACGGGAGGGATCGCACGGCGAGCGGCGCCCAGGGTCACCCGGGTGAAGGTGGGAAGTCCTCCCTGAGCGAGGAGGAGCAGCGCTCCTGCCGGAAGCTGGTGGCCGAGCTCATGACCCAGACCCACTACGTGGCCGGACTGGGCGTGGTCATCGAGCGCTACGAGCCCGACGACGTCATCGTCCGCCTTCCCTTCCGCGCGGACCTCACCAACGACGGCGAGCGCCACCACCGCGGCGACGTGGCCGCTGTCGTCGACACCGCCGCGGCCGATGAAGCCGGCCACGTCGTGGCGCACGCCGTGCGGACGTGCCGCATCGCCGGACGCGGACGCGGACGGCGACGCACCCGGTCGTGCCGGACTCCTCCGGCCCAGTCCCCGGCAACGCCCCAGGTCGGGACGTTGGACCCTACCGGCCGGCCGGCCGTCGGCAGAGCATGGGAGGTACGAGGGATGCATCCGGCAAGGGCCGGAGCACAGGAAGCGAGGTGCCTCCATCATGCGACGCAAGACCTTCGATTGGCTCCTGACAGCCGGTGGAGCGATGTTGACAGTCGTCCTCATCGTGGCGGGGATCTTCCTCACCCTGAGCGCCAACTTCGCAAACTCGAACGTGCACAGCCAGCTCGAGAAGCAGGCCATCGTGGTGCCCGCCAAGGGCAGCCCAGCGCTCGCCAGCCCGAAGATCGGCCCGTACCTCGACCGGTACGCCGGTCAGGAAGTCCTGAGCGGTCCAGCGGCGAAGGCCTACGCCGACCACTTCATCGCCGTGCACCTCTCCGAGATGCCCTACGGCGGCGTGTACTCCAAGGTCAGCGCGGCCGTCCAGGCAGACCCGAGCAACGCCAAGCTGAAGGGCGTCGAGACGACCGTGTTCCAGGGAACCACCCTGCGCGGCCTGTTGCTCGAGGCCTACGCCTTCTCGGTCTTCGGTGAGATCGCCACGTGGGCGTCGATCGTGGTGTGGGTGCTCGCAGCGATCATGCTGGTCCTCACGATCCTCGGCATCATCCACTTCCGCCGGGTGTCCTACGACGAGGAGCTGCTCGCTCCGAGGGCGAAGACGGCGTGAACGGCTCGCCCCAGGCGCCACGCCCCGCCCTCGGTCCTCGGGCCGGCGGCGGGGCGTGGCGCGGACGGGGTGGCCCCGTCGTCGCCTCGGACCCTGAGCCGGGCGAAGGCGGTCTCCCTTCCTCCTCGGCTCACCGAGAGCCCTGAGAACGCTGAGACCCCTGAGAGACCCCCCGCAGCTTCTTCCAGCGGGACCGTAGGCTGCACACAGAGAGGAGCCGCACCATGAAGACCACCGGACCCATCGTCGTCGGGTACGACGGCTCGGACTCGGCCGCCGCCGCGCTGCGGTGGGCCGTCACCCAGGCCGTGCTCAGCGGAGCGGACGTCGAAGCCGTCAGCACGTGGGAGTGGCCGGCCAGCTTCGGCTGGGCGGGCCCGATCCCTGCGGGCTACGACCCCGAGGCGGACGCCCGGAGGCTCCTCGAGGAGGCCGTGGCCGAGGTCGGGGCCGAGCATCCCGGTGTCACCGTCCGCACGACGGTCACCGAGGGCCATCCCGCGCCCGTCCTCATCGAGGCGTCCAAGGGAGCGTCTCTGCTCGTGGTGGGCAGTCGCGGGCACGGCGAGTTCACCGGCATGCTGCTCGGCTCGGTCAGCGGGCACTGCGCGACCCATGCGCACTGCCCCGTGCTCGTCCACCGCACGGACGCGAACGAACGGTGACGACCCCGGGCTCAACCCTCCACGACGGCGTCGACGTCGTGCTCTCCGACGGGAGCCTCGCCCACGTGCGCGAGGTGCGGGCCGACGACGCAGCACGCATCGCCGCCTTCAACGAGGCCCAGTCCCTCGAGACGATCCGGCTCCGCTACTTCAACGCGCACCGGATCCTCAGCGAGCGCGAGCTCGAGCGCTTGACCAGGACGGGAGACCCTGACCACCTGGCGCTCGTCGTCGAGCAGGACCGGACTCTCATCGCCGTCGCCCAGTACGACCGCGAGGTCGGCCGCGACGAGGCCGAGGTCGCCTTCCTGGTCGGCGACGAGCACCAAGGCAAGGGGCTCGGCACGATCCTCCTCGAGCACCTCGCCTCGGCGGCCCGGCACAACGGCATCAAGCGGTTCGTGGCGAGCACGCTCGCCGACAACCGGCGCATGCTCGACGTGTTCGCCAGCGTCGGGTTCGCGAGGCGATCGACTCTCGAGCACGACGTCGTAGGCGTCGTGCTCGACATCACGCCGACCCGCCAGGCCCAGGAGGCGGCGGACGAGCGCGACCGGATCGCCGTCGTCCAGTCGCTCCGACACCTGCTGAGCCCCCGTTCGGTGGCCGTCATCGGGGCTTCTCGTCATCCGGGCACCATCGGCTACGAGCTGGTGCGCAACCTGGTCGACGGCGGGCTCGAGGGACCCGTGTTCCCGGTCAACCCCCACACCGACCACGTGGCCAGCCTGCCCTGCTGGCCGAGCGTGAGCGCGGTGCCCGGTCCCGTCGACCTCGCCGTGGTGGCCGTCCCGGCGTCGTCGGTGCCTGGCGTGGTCGACGAGTGCGGGCGCAGGGGGGTCGGCAGCCTGGTGATCGTCTCCGCCGGCTTCGCCGAGGCGAGCGAGGACGGTCGATCGGCTCAGCGCGAGGTCCTGTGGACCGCCCGCCGGCACGGGATGCGGGTGGTGGGTCCCAATTGCTTCGGGGTCCTCTCGACCGATCCTGCCGTGTCGATGAACGCCACCTTTGCCGCCGACGTCCCGATGGCCGGCCACGCCGGCTTCGCCTCGCAGTCGGGAGGCCTCGGGATCGCCATCCTCGCCGAGGCCAAGGTCCGGCACCTCGGGCTCTCGAGCTTCGTCTCCCTCGGCAACAAGGCCGACGTCTCGGGCAACGACCTCATCACGTGGTGGGAGGCCGACGACCGGACCAAAGTGATCCTTCTCTACCTCGAGTCGCTCGGCAACGCCCGCAAGTTCGCCCGGCTGGCACGTCGGATCGGGAGGACCAAGCCGATCGTCGTGGTGAAGTCCGGGCGCTCCCGAGCCGGGCAGCGCGCCGCGTCCTCGCACACGGCCGCCATGGCGAGCCCCGAGACAGCCGTCGACGCGCTCTTCGCCCAGGCCGGGGTGCTCCGGGTCGACACCGTCGAGGAGCTGTTCGACACCGCCGAAGCCCTCGTCGACCAGCCCCTGCCGGCCGGGCGCCGGGTGGCCATCCTCACCAACTCGGGTGGGCCGGGCGTCCTCGCCGCCGACGCGGCGAGCGGGCACGGCCTCGAGGTCGTCGAGCTCTCGCCCGCCACCCAGCACCAGCTCCGCCAGATCACCCCGAACGCGGGCGGCGTGCGCAACCCGGTCGACCTCGGTGCCGAGGCCTCGGCGGACGCCTACGGCAGGAGCCTCGAAGTCCTCCTCGCCGACGACGACGTCGACAGCGTCGTCGTCGTGTTCACCCCGCCACTCGTCACCCACACCGACGACGTGGCCCAGGCGGTCGTCCAGGCCGCCGACGCGGCCGCCCAGGCCGGCCGGGAGCGTCCCGTGGTCGTGAGCCTCCTCGGCAGCACGAGCGGGGGTGCGATCCTGCGGACGGCCCGCCATCCCATACCGAGCTACACCTACCCGGAGACGGCCGTGCGGGCTCTGGCTCGTGCCACCCAGTACGCACAGTGGCGAGGCGAGCCCCCCGGGGACGTTCCCGAGCTCGAGGGGTTCGACCTCGCCGGTGTTCGCGCCGTCATCGAACGGGGCGACGCCGACGCGGACGGCTGGCTGACCGGAGTCGACGCTCTCGACGTCCTCGCCGCCTGCGGCATCCCCGTCCAGCCGACGTCGCCGGTCGGGAGCGCCGACGAGGCGGCGGCGCGCGCCGCCGAGCTCGGGTTCCCGGTCGCGCTGAAGGCCGTCGGAGCCGGCATCGTCCACAAGAGCGACGTCGGAGGCGTGCGCCTCGGGCTCTCGAGCGCCGACGAGGTCGAGGCCGCCTTCGACGACATGCGGGACCACCTCGGCGAGCGCATGCGCGGAGCCGTCCTGCAGCCCATGGCCGAGGGCGGCGTCGAGGTGATCGCCGGCTTCCTGCAGGACCCTGCCTTCGGCCCCCAGGTCCTCTTCGGGCTGGGGGGCGTCGCCGTCGAGCTTCTCGGAGACCATGCCACGCGCCTCGCGCCGCTGACCGACCGAGACGCTCGCTCGATGGTCCTCGGCCTGCACGCGTCGCCGCTGCTCACCGGGTACCGGGGCTCGGCACCGGTCGACATCGACGGCCTGGTCGACCTGTTGCTGCGGGTCGGGCGCCTGGCCGAGGAGGTCCCCGAGCTCGCCGAGATGGACGCCAACCCCGTCATCGTCACCGCCGAGGGGCCGGTCGTCGTCGACGCCCGGCTCCGAGTCACCGCCGCGCCGGTCGCCCCCCTCGACGACACTCGGCACCTGTCCCGCTGACCGGTCGGCGCACCCTGCTGGCCCCCGGGCGGGCTCGGCGGGCTCGGCGGCACTGGCCGGCGCCGACGTCAGCGGCCGTGACGCTCGCCCGGGTCGGGCATGGTCCGTGTCGGGGCCGCCTCTGGCGCGACGGGCACCGCGACGCCGGCCAGGCCGTCAAAGGTGCCCGAGTCGCCGGTGCCCGAGTCGCCGGTGCCCGAGTCGCCGGTGCCCGAGTCGCCGGTGCCCGAGTCGCCGGTG